>JBAXUO010000038.1:0-10761 GCA_037129625.1 Chlamydiota bacterium | reverse complement strand
AAAAAGAAGACATTCAAAAAAGAATTGCTCTTCTCAGAAGACAAATCGAAGAATCCACCTCTGATTATGACCGAGAAAAACTCCAAGAAAGGTTAGCAAAACTTTCCGGAGGCGTCGGAGTCATTCGAGTAGGAGCAGCCACCGAGCTCGCTATGAAAGAAAAGAAAGATCGCGTAGATGATGCTCAACACGCCACAAAAGCCGCTATTGAAGAAGGTATTCTTCCAGGTGGAGGAACCTCTTTAATCCGAGCTCAAAAAGGCTTGAAAAAGCTCATCGATTCTCTCACCGGCGACATTAAAATCGGTGCTGAGATCATTAACAAATCCCTTTCTTATCCTTTGAGACAAATTGCAGAAAATGCCGGAAAAGAGGGTTCTTTAATTGTACAAAAAGTAGGTGAATTGAGCACCTATGAAGGATACGATGCAAGAGAAGATGTCTTTTGCAACATGCTAGACAAGGGTATCGTTGATCCAACCAAAGTTGTCCGATGCGCACTAGAATTTGCCGCCTCTGTAGCCGGTCTTCTTCTAACCACAGAAGCAATTATTACAGATGAAAAAGAAGAAAAAGCGGGAACAACCGCTCCTTCTCCTCATATGGATTATTAATTTAGATCCAAAAGGAGGGAGCTTCTCCCTCCTTTTTCTATAAACTATCCTCAGCTGGAATAGAGAAAAAGTTTTCTAAAAGCCCCTTTTTTTCGTAAACACCCTTCAAATAATCTTGAAATCCCACAGACCGAAACATCAAGACAAAAAGTTGTTGAATCGGAAAACCTTTTTGACTCGAAAGATTTTTAAAATTAATCTCAGGTAATGCGACATCCTTTTTTAACCCCAAAATCCCTTTTGGCATAACATCAAAAGTAAGATGTGTAATTTTCAATTCTCGAATAAAAACACCCTTTTTTTTCTCATTTTTCTTTGAAATTTCTTCTAAAACAACGGTCCAGTTATTTTTAGTGCAAAGAGAGCTTTCACATATCAAATGAATAGAAACATCGTCCATTTCCAATCGATCCATTGTAAATTTTTCTTTCTGAAAAAAAGAAGGAACTCGCATGGAAAGCTTGCCCACCGACAAAGCCTTTTCATGATTCGAATCTCTTAACTGTACGTCTGTTAACACCACTTCCTGAGGAAACAACCGTAAGGATCCAACAGTTATCTCCATGTTTGTTTTCTTGTATACATAATAAGAAAAAATAGGTTCTTTCAAAATCCACACAAGAATAAAAATAGAAAAAATAAAAATAAAAAAAATAAAGATTTTTTTCACAATTTCACCTTTTTGCTTATCAATATTTACTTTTTTCTATATATAAAAAAAGAAAAGGAAGCAATTGTTTTCATGAAAAAGCTTTTTATCACCCTCATAATATTTTTCATCACCGGTTTTTTTCTTTGGAACACCCTGCCTTGGACTTTATCTAAATATCTCTCCAATAACTTCGATCTCCCTGTTTCCGTTAAAAGACTCTCTATAACACCTTTTTCTCTTACTCTACATGAATTTTCGATAGATAATTTACTGCCTGCAAAAACAAAAAAGGCTTTTGTTGCCAGATCTATTGCAATCCACACTACGATTCCCAAATTACGGGGAAATCCTCTCACGGTAAATTCTATTGAGTTAAAAGATATAGATATCTATGTCGAGCTCTATGATAAATCAGGCCAAAAGAATAACTGGAAAGACATTCTGCAATCAGGCCTTCATAATGAATCCCCATCGTCACGTTCTTATATCATAGAAAAAATCACCTTAGATCAAATTAGAATCACATTAATTGACTCGGAAGGTAAAATTACAAGAATCCCCGGTATTAATCATTTAGAATTTCTGAATCTATCCAACAAATCAGGCTTTCCCATTGAGAAACTAGAAAAAGCGATTCTCTATACAATCATGAAATCTGTCTACCAATCCGCCGGATTACAAAATCTTCTCGACTCATTAAATCCCTTTCGTTTAGCACCACAACTCTTTCAAATTCCCTTTTTAGGAAAAAATTCTCCCACTTCTACACAAACCCATCCGCCTATTAAATAAAATTTCTATTTTTATTTTCACTCTTTTACTTGTTGAAAAAGAATATTAGTAAGTAAAATAAAGGTGCTTCAATGTCAATGACCTCCAAAAAGAGTCTTTGTCATTTTGAGGGAAAAGGTTTGTTTCTAAGGAGGCTAATATGTCTGTCTGGGATTTTGTAGATCAAGAACTCCAAGAATGTGAGAAAAATCATTTAAAAAAACCTTTGATCTTTCAAAGAAGAAATCTTCAACAAATTGAAATCATCGTCGATGGAAAATCCGCAATTGACTTTACTTCCAATAATTACTTAGGTTTGGCCGGACACCCCACTTTAAAAAAACGTGCCGAAGAATTTTTGAATCTCTATGGAACAGGAAGTGCTTCTTCTCGTTTGATTAGCGGCAACTTGGATTGCTACGATGCTATTGAAAAAAAGATAGCCCTCTTAAAAAAAACAGAAGCGGCCCTAATTTTCAGCTCCGGATATCAAGCTAACTGCTCTGTTTTACCCACTCTCGCTGATCGACACTCCCTTCTTCTCCTCGATCGACTTTGTCATAGTAGTTTAGCCCAAGGAGCCAAATTAAGTGGAGGCTCTGTTGTCCGTTTTCGACACAATGACACCTCTCACCTCCATCAGCTCTTAAAAAAACACACCTCCAAAAAAAATTATTCTCGCATCCTTATAATTTCCGAATCCATTTTTAGCATGGATGGCGATGGAGCCCCCATCGACGAACTCATTCAACTAGCAGAAAAATTTCACTGTCTATTGTATCTGGACGAAGCTCATGCTACCGGAGTCTTGGGACATAATGGAATGGGTCTTAGTGTCGGTAGAAAAGGGCTTCATATTACCATGGGAACCTTTAGTAAAGCCTTAGGAAGTTACGGGGCCTATGTTGCCTGCTCCTCATCTTTAAAAGACTATCTAGTCAACTTTTGCAAGGGATTCATCTATACCACAGCCCTTCCCCCTCCTGTTTTAGGATCCATGGACGCTGCTTTAGATCTTATACCCTCAATGGATCAAGAGAGAAAAATGCTCCAGAAACAATCTGCTAAACTTCGAAAAATCTTACAAGATCAAGGCTGGAACACTGGCGCCTCTTCTTCACAAATCATTCCCATCATTACCAAACAAGAAGAGACGACGCTCGATCTTTGTGAAAATCTATTAAAAAAACAAATTTATACTGTTGCCATCCGGCCTCCATCCGTGCCGAAAGGTCAATGTAGAATTCGTTTTTCTCTGACCACATTACATACCGAAGAACATTTATCTCATCTCATACGAACTATGGAAGAGCTCTCACATATCTATCTTTGTTAAGAAGAGATTTCAAGATAAGTGCCTCTAACACATTCCAAAGAACTGGAAATTCTGGTAAAAAAAATAGAGCTTCCTAAATCAAAAGGAAGCTCTTTTTTTTAAAAAATCTATTTTTTACGTTTTGGGCCCGCTGCAGCATTCTCTTCTTGAGTTTTTTCTGATTTATTCTGAAAAACTTTTATTTTAGGTCCAATGGGTAAAAAAAGGGAAGAGCTACTGGAGCTCGGTGTTTCCGACTCTACTGCTGCCGGTGATGCTGCCGATGATGCTGATGAAGTTGATGTTGTAGTAGTTGTTGTAGCGGAAGATGTCGAAGTGGGCTGGGCACTGGACAAAGAAGGTGTACTGGAACTTGAGCTCAAAGAACTGGGCCTAGGCTTTCGAGCTGACAAAATCTGCCTAACAGCTGGAGATAAAGAATCTAACGTTTCTTTATCTTCTGGAGCCAAAGGTTCTCGCACAACAAGCCGCTGTTGGCTAGCAGCCGAAGGCACACTGGCCGATGCAACAACAGGAGTACTCGTACTCGAAGGAGCTGCTTGAGGAACAACAGATGGACTCACACTTGCTGAAGGAAGTCTAGCTAGCACTGGCGCTGCTGGATGAGAAACACTCGCTGGCCCTACATTTCCAAGCATTTTATATCGAACAATAAAACCAACCCCGGTAGAAAAAATAGAAGATATAACACCCCATTTCAAAGAATTTGTTACTAAGGCTATTCCTCCACCGACTAATGCAGCAGAAGCTCCTACATATTGAACAGAACGTTGCTTCATAAAGGACACTATATGCTCATACCCAATCTTCAAACCTTGAATACCTAAAAAAATACCCCCTGTCGCTAGGCCAACCGACCCAATCGTACGACCAGCCCCATACTTACAACAAGGGATAAGTAAAGCTGTCATACCACCTAAAACTCCAACGCCAATACTAACTCGTTTCACAGTCATCGCATTGTATATTCCAGCACAAACTTTAGTATTTATTTCAATAAATCGGCTCAAACAACCCGTCTTTTCTTCGACTTCTTGCTCTTCAGTTTCTTCATCATCCACAGTCTTTGGATCCAACGGAGGAAGAGAATCAACCTTTCTAGATCCAAAACTATACATCGCACTTTTTGCACACAAATATAGAATTCCACCCACTCCAGATATAATACCCATCACTATAGCACCTTTCTTTCCATTTGCTATAGATCCGGCTATAACACAACTTGTCGAGAACACCCCATAAATTGTTTTCCCTAGATGTTTTGACGTCAATGATTCAACAATATTTGACATATACATTCTCCTTGTTATTTCGAAACGGGAAAGAGTATAGACTAAAAAAAAAATATTGTCATGTCATAAAATTTATTTTAATTAACGCAAAAAAAACTATTCAACTATAAGAGCAAATCTTAAGTCTTTTGGAAAATCATATTCCAAAAGACCCCTGAAAGTGATTTAAAATTTGGAATCCAAAGATTGTAAAAAAATTAAGCCTTCTTTTCTAAAGCAAAATACTTCTGCAATATCCCATGTATCTGATCCGGCGTCACCTGAGGATGTACCTCCTCATTGATTTTTAAAACCGGCGCCAACGCACACATCCCAAGGCACCTCGCCTCTTCTAACGTAAACAAACCATCTTTAGTCGTCTCCCCAAGCTCAATGCCAAGCTCCTCTTCCAGCTTTTTCAAAACCACATTCGATCCTTTCACATGACAAGCCGTCCCAGTACAAATGGTAATAACATAACGCCCGCGAGGCTTTAAACAAAAATAATGATAAAAAGAAACAACCCCAAAAATCTTCGCCGTCGGAATCTGCATCAATTTCGAAACTCGATCCATCATCTCATTTGTTAAATAGCCATACTCTTCTTGCACTTCATGTAAAACCCCAATCAAATAACTCTCCGGATGCGGCTTTTTTAAACAAGCAGCAATAAACTCTTCAATATCCTTAGAAAATTCCATCTCTTTTTTCATCGTACACCTCTTGGGAAATTAGGATGATACTCTGTATGTAACAACTTTTTAGCTATCTCACTGCCCGGCTTTTGTAAAAAATCTTTGTATAACTGTTGAATAGAAGGATTGTCCTTCGATACCCGAATCTTCTTCCCCTTATCTATAGTATAAAGAGCTTCTGCTCTTTTAGCTAAAAGTCTCGGATCTAAAATAGTATAACCTTGCGTAGGATAAGGTTGTCCACCTCCTCCAATACACCCTCCGGGACAAGCCATCACTTCTATCACATGAAACATTTTCTCTTTAGAAAGGACCATATTCAATAGCTTCTTCGCATTCACCAGTCCATTCGCAACCCCTATGTGTAAAGTAAGATCCCCAATTTTCAACACCTTCTCCCGAAGCCCTTCCACAGCTCTTACCTCAGTAAACTCTACATTCTCTAAACTCTTTCCCGTCACAACCTCTGCTGCCGTTCTAAGGGCCGCTTCCATAACCCCACCTGTCGTTCCAAATATCACTCCCGCTCCTGAGCATTCCCCCAACGGAGTATCAAAATCTCCGTCCGGCAAATTCGTAAAATTAATCCCATAACTCTTAATCATCCAACCCATCTCTCGAGTCGTCAACACGGCATCCGTTAACTGCATCCCATCTAGATATTGTTCCTTTCGTTCTATCTCATATTTTTTCGCCACACAAGGCATCACCGCTACCACAAAAATATCCTTCGGATCTTTTCGTATCTTCTTCGCATAATAAGTCTTTATTATCGCCGACATCATACTCATCGGAGATCGACAAGAAGATGCATTCGGAATCAACTCCGGATAAAACTTCTCCATAAAATTCACCCACCCCGATGAACAAGAAGTAATCAAAGGAAGTTTTTCTTGAGTCTTCAATCGATGCATAAGCTCGGTTGCCTCTTCTAAAATCGTCAAGTCCGCTGCAAAATCCGTACTAAAGACCGTATGAAAACCCATTTTCCGAAGAGCAGATACTAACTTCCCGGTACACGGAGTCCCGGGCATCAATCCAAATTCCTCCCCAATCGCCGCTTGAATCGATGGCGCCGTCTGAACAACCACATACTTGGTTGGATCATTTAAAGCTTTCCAAACCCGATCAGAATGTCTTTTCTCTTGCAAAGAAGCTGTCGGACATACATTGATGCACTGACCACATTGTATACAAACAGATTCATCCATATTCGCTTCATAAGCCGGAGCCACTACCGTTGAAAATCCCCTATGATGCTGACTTAAATTGCAAACCCCTTGAACCTCTTGGCAAACCCGCACGCATCGTTTACATAAAATACATTTTTCCGAATCACGAACTACAGATCGAGAAGAATCTTCTAAAGGAAATTGCTTCCGCTTACCCTCAAAATGCCTTTCTCTAACCCCTAGATCATAAGCTAATTTCTGCAACTCACAATGACCATCCCTTTCACATGTTTGACACTCTTTCGGATGGTTATCCAAAATAAGCTCCACAATATCTCGTCTCGCCTCCCGAATCTCCGGAGAATGAGTCAACACTTCCATCCCCTCTCTAACCGGAGTACTACAAGCAGTACTATAGGCATTTTCTCCCACAACTTTTACTATACAAACTCGGCAGGCGCCTTCTAAACTCAACTTCGGATGATAACAAAGCCTTGGAATCACAATTCCTAACTTCTCAGCTGCGTGAAGGATCGTCGTTCCGGAAGGAACAGACACTTTCTCATTGTCAATACTCAAAGTAATGATTTTTTTCTCTTCCATACCCATCCTATATTTTTTTGACTGCGCCAAAACGACAAACTTCCCTGCAACGACCACACTTAATGCATAAATCTTGATTTATGACATGAACACTTTTCCTTTCACCTGAAATACATAAAACCGGACAATTTTTTGCACAAGCGCCACACCCCACACATTTGTCTTTATCTATCTCATAAGTAATAAGCTTTTGACATTGTTTTGCCGGACATTTTTTCTCTAAAATATGAGATTCATACTCTTTTCGGAAATAACGCAACGTACTTAACACAGGATTAGGAGCCGCTCTACCCAGACCGCAAAGTGAAGCTTTGCCCAAAAGCTTTCCAAGCCTTTCTAGTAATACTAAATCATCGAGTTTCCCCTGCCCTGTCACAATCCGATCCAATATCTCTAACATTCGAGTGGTTCCTTCTCGACAAGGAGTACATTTTCCACAAGACTCATCTTGTGTAAATGACATAAAATATCGAGCCAACTGAACCATGCAATCATCTTCGTCCAAAACAATCAATCCCCCACTACCCATAATGGAACCCAATTTCACAATAGTCTCATAATCCACAACTGTATCCATTAACTCTACAGGTATACACCCCCCAGCCGGACCTCCCATTTGGATAGCTTTAATTTTCTTTCCGTTCGGACACCCCCCACAAATATCAAAAACAATTTCCTTCAAGGAAGTCCCCATAGGAACTTCTACAAGCCCTGTACGGGTGACCTTTCCGGAAACGGCAAAAACCTTCGTTCCTCCACTTTTTTCGGTCCCAATCTTTCCAAACTTAAGACCTCCCATAGAAAAAACAACTGGAAGATTCGCTAACGTTTCTACGTTATTAATAATGGTTGGCTTACCCCAAAGGCCAGATTCCGCCGGATAAGGCGGACGAATTCTAGGCTGTCCCCGATCCCCTTCTATTGAATGTATAAGCGCTGTTTCTTCACCACAAACAAAGGCTCCGGCCCCTAGTCGAATTTCCAAATCAAAATCAAAGTCGGATCCTAAAATATTTTTTCCTAAAAACCCTCTTTCCCGGCATATTTCAATCGCCTTCCCAATCCTTTCCACAGCCAAAGGATATTCGGCTCGAATATAGAAAAATCCTTTATGAGCTCCGATTGCATAGCCGGCTATCATCATCCCTTCCATCACACTAAAAGGATCCGATTCCAACATGCTTCGATCCATAAAGGCCCCAGGATCTCCTTCATCGGCATTACAAATCATATATCTTTCTTTTTCCGGGCTATTCCACACAAACTCCCATTTCTTACCCGTTGGAAAGCCAGCCCCACCTCTTCCTCTAAGCTTCGATTGTTTCACTTCCTCTATAGTCGCTTTTCGATCCCCTTTTGCCAAAACATTTCCTAAAGCTTGAAAACCACAATGCTGTAAATATTCATCGATACACTCAGGATCAATCAAACCACAATTTCTAAGAGCGATACGACTTTGAGAAGAATAAAAGGCCACATCTCCATACACTGTAAAAAAAGAACATGTCATAGGAGTATGTAAAAGCTCTTCTTGGACTGGATTTCTATTCTTTTCCGCCCCTTTTTCTAAAAAGTACTTTTCTAAAGGTTTTTTTTCTAATATGTGAGATACAAAAATTTCATGAACAGCTTCTCGGCTAACTTTTTGATAAATACATTTTTTTTGTTCAGGAACAAAAATACTGACAATAGGTTCTAAACTACAGCGACCTGTACACCCAACTTTTTTTAAATAAACATCTTCTCGGCCCGAAGCTTTAATATGCTTACGAAATTCCTCATACACCGTTTTCGCTCCAGCCGCATCTTCGCAAGTGGCAGAGCCCACTTGAATGAGGATTTTCCCCTCTTGTTCTTTTTGCTTTTGATAAGCCCTTTCTTGTTGGGCTTGAAGATTTTTTTGAACGATATCTGTCATTTTTTTTCCACCAATTCTCTAAGAACTTCTTCTTCTCTTTTTCCTTGTATCTCTAATTTATTTATAAAAAAAGATTCTCTTTTGGAGAGATCATAGTCATATCTTTTATCATAATGAGAAAATAAAATTTCACAACACTTTTTATAATCATTCTGCTCTAAACATAATAATGCTTGACCCGTCGACACACTTCCCAATCTCTTCCGAAGTTTTTCTATTGCCTTTGTAAGCTCATTTTTTTCTTCAGAGGCATAATCATCACATATTCTTTGTATACGAGCCTCCATCAAGGTTTCTAAAACCCACAGAGAAGATTCTCTCATCCGACAAAAAAAAGTCTCGGGAATAGTAACCTTCCCAATAAACCGACTCTCATCCTCGACCCAAATACAATCACCTCTTTGTTTCGTAAATAAAGCATACGCCAAAAGATTTTCAAAATGTTCTTGGGTCGGCTGAACCTTTCCAATACCCCCAAATACTGACCCCTTATGAGAAGCCAGAGCTTCTAAATCAATCACATTTTCACCTATCCCTTGTAATAAGGATAAATAATGTGTTTTCCCTACACCCGTTCTGCCACCCAAGATTTTTAACTTATACTTTTTTTCAAATTGATCCCTATTCCACTTCCGAATACTTTTATAACCACCACTTACCAAAAAGACTTTATTATATCCTAAAAGCTCTGCTAAAAAGCCAACCCCTTGACTTCTCATACCCCCTCTAGCACAGTAAATAACCAAAGGCTTTTCCAAAGAAAATTTTCTTAACCGAAAGGCAATCTCTGAAAAATCCACTAAAGAAAGGGCTCGTTCTATCGCTTCTTGCCGCCCCTTTTGTTTATACACAGTTCCAACTAAAGCTCTCGTTTCATCGGAAAATAAAAAAATATTTTCAGCAAGCTGGAAATGCCCCTCTGCATATTCTAAAGGAGATCTTACATCTATCCATTGAGCCTCTTTTATTTCTACACATTCCTCTATATCCATTAAAACAGCCCTTTGATTCGCCCGGTTTCTACATCCACATCGATTCTTCGAAAAGCGGGATTTGAGGAGGTTCCGGGCATCAGCTGAATATTCCCTGCTACCGGAACCACTAATTTAGCCCCTTTGTAAATAAGAATATCTCTTATAGGCAAAATCCAACCTTTCGGTCTCCCCTTTATATCAGGATCATGGGATAGGCTTAAATGGGTCTTCACCATGCACACTCCAAAGCCCAAGATTTTCTTATCCATTGCAAAACTTTTCAGCTTTTCTAAAGCTTTTTCCTCATAAACAACCCCATCCGCCCCATAAATTTCTGTCGCTATCTTCT
The DNA here is from genome assembly GCA_037129625.1 of Chlamydiota bacterium. Taxonomy (GTDB): domain Bacteria; phylum Chlamydiota; class Chlamydiia; order Chlamydiales; family SM23-39; genus JBAXUO01. Next base: position 406 of record JBAXUO010000038.1, on the reverse strand, counting down.
CTATTTTTTGTTCTAAAGAAAGATCCTCTGCATACAAAGGATGAAAGGAATTTTTCTCTTGAGATACTTTTACCACCGCCTCAGCCAGTTCTTCGGGGCCAAAGTTGGCGGCATGGGCCCGCAGGCTGAACTCCTTGCCGCCCAGGTAGACGGCGTCGGCCCCGTAATGGATGGCGGTTTTCAATTTTTCCAGGCTACCGGCCGGGGCCAGGAGTTCGGGGATTTTCAACATGCTGTTATCCGGTAGGTCAGTATGAGTTAAACCGCAATGATTAGCTGGTTTAACTTAATTATCTCAGGACAGCCAGGGTAAACCAGCAGTCTAGACTTTTTCAAGTGGGGCGGGCCTGTCCCCATAGATATAAAGGACCCTGTAAACAAATCGGAGTTGACCATCTCGATGTTG
>JBAXUO010000037.1:0-10808 GCA_037129625.1 Chlamydiota bacterium | reverse complement strand
GGGGTAAAAGATTTTCAAATTAGAGAGCTGACTCCTTCTAATAATTTGCAAATTTTATTAGGTATGGGACTTGAAAATTCCGGAAAACCTTTTTATCAACTTCCCATATTGACGGATAAGAAAGATGTTACATTTTCTTATGAGAACAATCCTAGGATTTTATGGCTGGTGAATTCCTTACAAAAAGCGGGAGTATCTTTAACCCCTAGAAGTATTTCACAAGTAGATTCGACTTGGACATCCATGAGTGGTCAAATGTCGGATAGCATGAGAAATAATGCGCTGATTGGAATTTTGATAGCTTTGACATGTATTTTTATCTATATAGCTTTCCGCTTTGAGTACAAATATGCGACGAGTTCTATTGTTTGCTTGCTGCATGACGTATTTATTTGCCTTGGATCGATAGCTATATTGAATTATTTCCGTGTACCGATACAAATTGATCTTCATAGCGTGGCGGCTATCATGACTATTATTGGATACTCTTTAAATGATACGATTATTGTATTTGATAGGATTCGTGAAGAGTTAAAAAATATGCGAAAGGCCTCATTTGCGGATGTGGTGAACTACGCATTAAACGTTACCTTAAGTCGTACTATGATGACTTCCGGAACGACGTTGACGATGCTTTTATGCCTTGTTTTCTTTGGCGGTTCTACTATTTTTAGTTTTTCCCTTGTTATGGCGATAGGTGTGGTTTTTGGAACCTTATCTTCTCTATTTATTGCGACCCCTTGCCTGGTGTGGTTGCATAATCTAGAAGTAAAAAAGGAAGGTGATTTGCAAGAATCTTCAGTAAAGTAAAAACGGTTCTTGAATTTTTAAAGAATAATTAGCACACTTCGAGGGTAAAAGGAAAATAAATTAATGGGCCCCGGCGGCAAAAAACAAAAATTATTATGGGTGTATCCGACTGAAAATCCAGAGTGGCTGAAGACAATAATTGAAGAGTTTAACATACACCCAGTTACGGCACAGATTCTTGTTTCTAGAGGCTTTAAGACTCTAGAAGAGATTCATGATTTTCTCTATGCGAAATTGCCGAATTTATTAGATCCCGACTTGTTCAATGATATGGGCAAAGCGGTGGAGCGCATTCTAATTGCTGTAAGAAGAAATGAAGGGATCCTTATTTACGGGGATAATGATGTAGACGGGATGTCAGCTGCGGCCCTTTTAACTGAATTTTTTCGTCAGATCGGCGGAAATGTTAATTTTTTTGTCCCAAATAGCACTATACAGAAAAAAAATATTTTTGCGGATGCCGTTGATTTTGCCCTAAAAACGAAAAGAACTCTTATCATCACGGTAGATTGTGGCATAACAGCTGCTAACGAGATACAACAAGCCTTATTAAAAAAAATTGATATCATCATTACCGATCACCATGAGCCTACATCCAAAATCCCTCATTGCGTAGCCACTCTAAATCCAAAACTTGTAAATAGCACCTATCCTAATCGAGATATTACCGGAGTCGGTGTGGCTTTCAAATTGGCTCATGCTATTTTGAACGTGCTTATAGAACAAGACGATCCGAAAAGTAAGGCCATCGATCTCAAAAGATATTTGGACTTGGTGGCATTGGGAACTATTGCGGATATGGGGGCTTTAATTGGAGAAAATCGAATTTTTGTCCGCTATGGCCTAGCGCAGCTACGTAAAACCAAGCGTGTAGGTCTTTTAAAACTGTTTAATGTGTGTGATATTAATCTCAGCAAGTTAACTCCGGTGGATATTGCTTCTAAAGTTTCTCCCCGTTTAAATAGTTTGGGAAGAATCGCCGATCCACAAAAGGGGGTAGAGCTTCTTTTGATTCGGGATGAGGTGGCGGCCGGAAAATTGGCCCAAGAATTAGATTTTTATAATATTGAACGCCAAAAAATTGAAAGACAAACCACCGAATTGATAGAGCAATATATTGCTACGCATCCCCAACTTTTACAAGAAAAAGCGATCTTTTTATATTCGGATAAATGGCATCCGGGGATTATTCCGATCATTACAGCTAAAATTACGAAACAGTACAATCGTCCTACCATTTTAATCGCTATTGAAAATGGGATAGGAAAAGGGTCTATTCGAACGATTCCGGAATTCCCGTTGCTCCCTCTTTTGAAAAGTAGTGAAGATCTTCTATTAAATTTTGGAGGCCATAATTTTGCAGCAGGGCTTACGATTGAAGAGAAGAATATTCCTGTTTTTCATAAGAGGTTTGTACAATTTGTCAATAACGCTCTGAAAGATTTAGATGTGAGTTCTAAGATTTACATTGATGCTTTTATCGATTTCAAAGATTTGACTTTTGATTTTATGGAATCACTCAGTTTGTTAGAACCCTTTGGGAATGAAAATCCCGCTCCTATTTTGTATTGTGATGTTCGGCAATCGTGGCAGCCTAAGATTATTAGCAAAGTTCATTTAAAGCTGTATTTAGAGCAAAATGACCGCATGCTGGAAGGAATTGCTTTTGGTATGGCTGATGCAAAACATCTTCTTCAAAGAAGAGATCTTCTTTTACGAATCGCTTTCACTCCTCAAATCAATACCTTTTTGAACAAGTCAAGCATACAACTTCACATCAAGGATTTTTTGATTGAGGATTAATTTGGGCTTGCAACCAAATAAGCATGAGAATTATCTTTGACTTTGCAAAAATATAAGAAAATATGACTGGGGGACAATAAGATGAAGAAGTTTTTATTTTCTGTTCTTGTAATTCCTTTTTTTCTTTGTGGTGAGATTTTTTCAGCAAAGGATCATCTTCCCTTTCCCTTGTATAAGGAAACAGAGCATTTTCACTTGTTTTGTGCGAATGAAGTTCCAGTAACAGCCGATGATTTATTATCCAATTTGGAAGGTCATTTTGCAAAGCTATCCAAAGATTTTCAGTATGAGTGTGAAGGAAAAATTCCCTTTATTGTCTACCCAAACATTGAAGCTTTTCATGACTATATTCAAAATCCAAAGGCTCCAAATTGGATGGTGACTTGTTTTGAAGGAAACAGTATTTTTAGCGTGTCTCCCAAAAATCCTGGTCCTATTCATACCTATCAAAGCATTCTTCGCTGTGGGATGGTTTCTTTAACAAAGTTTTTCCTGAAGGAAAAATATACAGGTTTTGTACCTAATTGGCTTTGGGAGGGAGTTGCTTTTTATGAATCTCATTTGTACTCGATGTTCTATGATAGATCTTGGCTTTTTGGAAATGAAAAAGCAGGATCTTTACCTTCTTTAGATCAATTGGAACGCGATAAAATAAAAATGGAAAACGTTTATTTATATAATCGCTGTTCCTATTCCTTAGTGGATTTTATTATGGAAAAATGGGGCCGGGATAAAGTCATAGCCCTTTTAGAAGATTATTCTTCTTTTGAAAAAATCTTAGGTGTTTCAAAAGAAGAGCTTATGGATCAATGGAGCATTTTTTTGGATAACAAGCGTTTTCCTCCTCATTAAGGCCCCGTAATTTTTGCAGCAGAGCTTTCTTCACTATAGTCATCGGCTCAAATCATTTAATATGTTTTTGCTTCTCATTTCTTTTTTCCATGAACATAAAAAATGGAAATCGTTCCTTGCTATATAGGAGGGCATTAGTTTACTTTAAATTTTTTTATTAGAAACGATAGCCCAAGGAGCCTCCGATCTGCAAGCCTCCTAAGTAAACGAAAAAGGAATCGTTGCTACTGTGTATTTTCTTTCTGTTATAGAGGTAGTTACAAAAAATCTCTGTGTAGAGACCTTTGTAGAGATAGAATTTGGTGCCGGTGGCTAGGGTAAAACCAAAAGTATATTTCTTTTTTTCTGAAGCCAGGTTAGGAATAGAAACAGCGGTTCTTGTATAGATGCCGTTGGGGCCTATTTTGAGATAGATATCCAAATAGGATCGTAAAGGATAAATATATCCCACACATAAAGAGATGGGCACTTGTGTAAGAGTAGAGCTGGAGCGGATATCAAAACTTTGGATTTGTTTTTTTTTATGAAAATAGCCGCCTTCCAAGGAAAGAAAAAAATGGGAAGGGAGATAAAAACCGATTTCACCAAGGGGGAGAAAACCTCCTTTGTATAAGTGTCTACAAGAGGAATCTTGGGGATAAAAATAGGAAGGTTTAATAGCGATAAATCCGATGGGCTTATTGGGGATATTTCCTAAGATAGCGGTGGTTAGAGAAAGAAAGAAGAAGATGCATGCTTTCATAGGAGAGCCTAAAAAAAATTGAAAAAAGTTATTTTCATGGTATCGAATTTCTCTCTTTCAAGGAAGAGTATATGGGATATTTTGAGAAGTTTTGTTTTTTTAGGGGCTTGTGTAAGTGCGAGAATGATATATTTTCTTGGTAGTATATTGTCTGCTTAAGTGTCTTTAGGAGAATAGGTTGAAGTTCATCTTTATCTATACAAAAAAAATTCTATTAGATTTTACATCAAGAGTTAAAGTAATTTTTACCTTAGTTTTGTTCGATTTATGACAACAAATCGACATTTGTCATTTTGTTGGCGACTTTTTGACTTGCAAAAACTTACAACAAATCGACATTTGTCATTTTGTTGTTTGATTTTATGAGATGTAGCAGTGTAAAATGAGGTTGAAAAAATTAGGAGATGAAAATGAGTTTTTCCAAATTCATAGGCCGAGAGGCCGAAATGTCCAGGCTTAAAGGACTGTTAAGTGCCAGAAGCTCAAGCCTTTTAGTGGTCCGAGGAAGAAGGCGTATCGGGAAAAGTAGACTTCTTGCAGAATTTGGAAAAGAAATGAGAAGCCTCTTCTTTTCGGGAATGCCTCCCGGTAAAAAGACCACGGCTCAATCGCAACGTAATGAATTTGCTTTTCAACTTGAACGTGCAGGGTTGCCCGGTGTCAAATCTGATGATTGGGGAAACCTTTTTTGGCATCTCTCAAAATATACCACAGAGGGGCGGGTTTTAATAGTGTTCGATGAGATCTCTTGGATGGGAGGAAAAGATCCTAATTTTTTAGGGAAGTTAAAAACAGCTTGGGATATGTATTTTAGTAAAAATTCGCAGTTGATACTTGCTCTTTGTGGATCGATCTCTTCTTGGATTGAGGAAAATATTTTGAGTAGTACTGGATTTGTTGGGAGAATTGCTATTGATTTTGTTCTTGAAGAACTTCCTTTAAATGTTTGCAATGCTTTTTGGCATCCTAAAGAGGAGCGAATTTCAGCTTATGAAAAATTTAAACTCTTGGCTGTTACAGGCGGAGTTCCTCTTTATCTTGAACGAACCAAGCCCGATCTTCCTGCAGAACAAAATATTCGAGACCTTTGCTTTACGCGAGGAGGCTTATTAGTACGAGAATTTGATGAAATATTTTCAGATCTTTTCTCAAAAAAAAATGCAAGTTATAAAGAAATTGTATCTTGTCTTGCTGATGGTCCTAAAGATCTTGGCCAAATTTGCAAAGAGTTAAAAAGAACCATAGCAGGTGTATATGGTAAGTATTTAGATGCTCTAGTGAAAGCGGGCTTTGTTCAGAGAGACTTCACTTGGAGTCTAAATAGTGGACAAGAGAGTAAGCTGAGTCGTTACCGGTTAAGTGATAATTATCTGCGTTTTTATTTGAAATACATAGCGCCTAATCGCTCAAAGATCGAAAAAGATGCTTTTGCAAATGTGGCACTGAATAGTCTTCCCGGGTGGGAGTCTATGATGGGTTTGCAGTTTGAAAATCTCGTGACTCACAACCGTAAAATTATTTGGAACCTGTTAAATCTGTCTCCAGAAGAAGTTGTCATGGACGGACCTTTTTTTCAAACCCATACAAAACGACAATCAGGATGCCAAATTGATTATATGATCCAGACACGTTTTCATAACCTTTTTTTGTGTGAAGTTAAATTTTCTAAAAATAATATAGGGCTGAAGATAATTAATGAGATGGAAGAAAAAAGAAAACGTTTGAATGTTCCTAAATTTTTCTCAATACGACCGGTTCTTATTCATGTAAACGGAGTAGAAGAAAGTGTTTTGGATGAGGGATATTTTGACAAAGTGATCGATTTTAGTCAGTTTTTAGGGTGACTCGATGGATCATTTGGGGACGATCACGTGAGCTATTGTAACAGTGCTTTTAGTTCTTCAAGAGACAGGTGAGGAAACTCTTTTTTTAGAAATTCTATTTGAGGATCCTCCGTCTTTACTTTAGGAGGTCTATTCGAGGGCGGTAGCATAGGATTTTCGATTAGAGATTTTAATTCTGACGCAGATAGCGGCTTTTTAACATGATGAGGAAAGGGTAGAGGTTCAGAAGAATAGGATCCTGTGAAATTTAAAAAAATGGGAGGGGGTATTATTTCCGGAGGGGGAGTTCTTCCTTCTCGTTCTATTATACCGCTTTCGTCCGGAAAAAATTGGTCTAATTCATTGTCCGTTTCATCGTTTTCAGGAAGAAATATAGTTGCGTTGGGCAGGGAAGGAACGGATTGCTTGAATATGCGAAGTAAAGCTTCTATTTCGTTTATAAGAAATATTTTTTCTTTGTGATCTCCTAGAGAGGGGTTGCTAAGGCTTTTTATCTTTTTCGACAATTGTGTTGCTTCGGAGATGAGATAGGGAGCGCTTAACTTAAGTTCGGCCATGTTTTTTTGTAGGTATTGAAGATTTTCTAGCTCGTTTAAGCATTTTCTTTCATTGGGATTGAAACGAAATGGGGTAGGGTTTTGAGAATAAGTGGGTGTTACCATGAAAGAACTCTTTATTTTAAGTTTGGTTTTTATAATTAAAAAAAAATAATTTAATTAAAAAGGATATCAAGTCTTGTTTTTTTTAAAAAGAAAAAAACAAGGGTAGTATTTAATACCACCCCTTGCTCTGAACTATATTTGCATCTGAAGTTTTGTGTGTAAGGCCAGATCGCGTAAAAAGACCTTACTTAACACAAAATCCTTAGATAACAAATTCTTCATCAAAAGGAGATTTTTTGTTTAGGTAATTGTCTTGATATTGACGGATGTCTTCAATCTGACATACCCAAGCAGCTCCTTTACGTAGCGCCTTTAAATGGCCAACGCGTGTAGCATAATAAATTTTTTGCGGTGGAACATTTACTAATTTTGCTACTTGATTGATCGAGTAGTAACCTTTGTTATTGTCAAACAATAACTCTCCATTGTGCATGGATTTGGTTCGCGAGTATTTGCTATTTCTATACTCGGCAAGATCGTCCACATGGATGACCCATCGAGTCTCGATTTTTCTCGCTTTTAATTTTTTTTGTTTAATAGCAACGTAAATCGCCTGACGAGTTACGTTATTAATTCTAGCGGCTTCCGTAATGGAAATCACTTTTCTTTGAGGTGTGGGTAGTTCCACTATTGGAATGGCCTCATTTAGGTTGGTGTTGTTGTCGAACATATCGTCACCTTGGGTTTTTGGTTATTATTTAGTTTCAATTTACTAACCCTCTCATTATTGATTTATTAATCATAACATCTTATATTATGTCAAAAAAACCAATTATTATCAAGTTCTTTTAATTTCTTTTTATTAATTCTTTAAATTAAGGTAATAATAACCAAAAAAACCACCACCCCTTAGTTTACTTGGAATTGGATAGAAACTACCCTTTTAGTGTATAGTGGAAAAAATTGCTGTAGGAGAACGAATGTTGCGATGCGGATTTTTTATTATCTCTTTAATTATCAGTTGCTTAGTCGATTGTCAGCCCCCGGAGCTTACCCCAAAAGAAACTAATGAAAAAATCAACGAAATCCTCCAATCTCACTTCCGTTATCAAAAATTGAACCCCGATTTAATTCCTAGAATATTACAAAATTTTTTAGAGGATTTGGATCCTTATAAATGTTATTTTCTTGAAAATGAGATACATGAGTGGCTAAAGCCTTCTGGCGCAACTATTTCTCGCTTGTTTTCTGCTATGCAAGATGCTAATTACGAAGAGTTTAACAAAATTCACCTTTTGATGAAATATTCGGTCGATAGAAGAGCTCAACTAGAAAAAGAAATAGCCTCCCAACCCACTCCAAAAAAATTACCCGTCGACTTCGATTGGAAAAAAATACCCTGGGCTACCTCTAATAACGAACTTAAAACTAGACTTCTTACCATAAAAGGGTATCAACTCGCCTTTTATGAGAAAGTCATTGATATACAAAAGGATACGATTTTCTCTCGCTTGGATAAAAAAAGAGTTCATCAGGAGAAGGATATTATCGGCTCCTCAGAGGTAGAGCGTCAAAAAATTCTTTTAAGTTATGTGATTAAAGCCGTTTGTTCCGCATTAGATGCCCATACTTATTATTTTACACCTTTTGAAGCCAGCCAATTCGTCGTTCAAGTCCAACAAAGACTCTTCGGCATCGGCGTCCAGCTTCAAGATACGTTGAACGGGTTCGCTATTGAAAAAATTGTGGAGGGTACCCCCGCTTCCGAACCCAATAAACTTAAAGTTAAAGATGTCATTATTGCTGTGAATAAACAGCCTGTCACAGATTTAGTTTATCACGAAGTGATTGAGAAAATCCGAGGAGAAAAAGGAACTCCGGTACTTATATCCATCCTACGTAAACAAAAAGATAAGGAAAGCTTTACCATTCAAAAGCTGGATATTGAATTAAAAAGAGGCGAGATCGTTATTGCTGAAGGAAGATTGGAAACTTCTTTCGAACCTCACGCGGATGGGATTATTCCTTGTATTCGACTCCTTTCATTCTACCAAGATCCGACAAGTTCCTCCACAGAAGATGTAAAAAAAGCTATTGAAAAACTAAGAAAAGATTATCTCATCAAAGGGGTCATTTTAGACTTAAGAAATAATGCGGGAGGGCTTCTTCCTCAAGCTGTCGGTGTCGCCGGGTTGTTTTTGACAAAAGGAATCGTTGTTTCCGTGAAAGATAATGCGAACTATATTCAACATTTTAGAAATTCTGAAGACAAAATGATTTTTGATGGGCCTCTTGTGGTTCTAACAAATAAAGCCTCGGCTTCGGCCGCAGAGATTGTAGCCCAAACATTGCAAGATTATGGTAGAGCTATTGTGGTGGGAGATAAAAAAACCTTTGGAAAGGGGACCTTTCAATCTTTTACTTTAGATGCCACTCATATGAAGAAAGTGAATCCAAAAGGAGAATATAAGGTGACTCGGGGTATGTACTATACAGTTTCCGGAAAAAGCCCTCAACTTGTGGGCGTATTACCTGATATATTGGTCCCTGGCCCTTTTTCTGAGATAGATTTTGGGGAAGAGTTTTCTAAATATCCCCTTCCTCCAGATGTTATTTCAGCACATTTTATAGATGATCTCAATGATATCCCTCCTGTCCATAGGAATCGAATTCGCCTTTTGTATAACCAGAATTTACAAAATAAAATCACTATTTATACGAAATACCTTGATCTCTTGAAAAAAAATAGTGAGTTGCGCATTAAAGAAAATAAAAACTATCAAAAATTTCTTGCCGATATCAAAAAGAAACCCTCCGATCCGGAGAATGCAGACGCAGAACCTATTGAAAAACCGGAACAAACCGATTTTCAGCAAATGGAAGCTTTCCATATTATGAAAGATCTCATATTTCTTGAGGAAATTCATGAAAAGTATGCAGCTTCTTATTGAAAAGTATTGGTTTATAGAAGCAAAATAGTCGATGTTTTATATGAGGACAAAAATGGAAGTTCGTACACGTATCGCCCCATCTCCGACCGGAGATCCGCATGTGGGAACGGTATATATCGCTTTATTTAACTTAGCTTTCGCTAGACATTTTGGCGGAAAGTTTCTCCTTCGTATAGAAGATACCGATTTGAAACGAAGTCTTCCTGTCTATGAGGAAAATATATATAAGGCTTTGCACTGGGCCGGCTTGCAGTGGGATGAAGGTCCGGATGTGGGAGGTCCTTATGGTCCTTATCGACAATCGGAAAGGCTCGATATTTATAAAAAATATATACAAATTCTTTTAGATAAAGATAAAGCCTATAAATGCTTTGCCACTAAAGAAGAACTCGCAGAGATGAGAGCCTCTGCACAAAAATTGGGAAAAAAAGGTGGGTATGATCGACGCTATCGAAATCTGTCTAAAGAGGAAGTCGCTTTGCGAGAAAAAAATGGAGAGACTTATGTCGTTCGCCTCAAAATTCCTGAAGAGGGAGAATGCGTTTTTCACGATGCGATAAAAGGAAAAATTACTTGTCCATGGATCGATATTGATGATCAGGTCCTTTTAAAAAGCGATGGTTTTCCGACCTATCATTTTGCCGTGGTAGTCGATGATTTTCTTATGAAAATCTCGCATGTAATTCGAGGGGATGAATGGATTTCTTCGACTCCTAAGCATATTTTTCTCTATGAAGCTTTTGGATGGGATAAACCCATTTTTATGCATATGCCTCTTTTGCTTGGAAAGGATGGAAGAAAACTTTCGAAAAGAAGAAATCCCACCTCTGTATTTTATTACAAAGATTCCGGGTTTCTTCCTGAAGCGCTATTAAATTTCTTGAGCTTAATGGGATATAGTATGCCCGATGAGAGCGAATATTATACTTTTGAGGAACTTGCAAAGAATTTTGATCCTTCTCGGATAGGCACCTCCGGAGCTTTTTTTGATATCAAAAAATTCGAGTGGTTGAATCAGAAATATATTATTCAAAATTTATCTGAAGAAAATCTTTTAGAGGCTCTTAAAAAAACCTATTTTTCTGATGATTTTTTGCGAAAACTTATGCCGCTTGCACATCCTAGGATCAAAACCCTTGGAGAATTCATTGAGATCTGTGACTTTTTCTTCATTAATCATTTGCCTTATTCTCAAGACCTTTTA
>JBAXUO010000036.1:0-10928 GCA_037129625.1 Chlamydiota bacterium | reverse complement strand
CCCCCAAAGAGTGTTTAACTTGGCTTCAGTGTTTTTCTTTATTTTTTGATGACAGAGATTTTTGCAATCAATTTCTAAATTTAGAAGCTCAAACGACGCCTATAACCCAGCATCTGGGAAAAGAAAAACAAAAGGAATTTTACCTTAATCTCATAAATGAGTTTTTGATAAAAAAGGATCCGGAAGCCTCTAAAGACATTCTCTCTTTAGCAAAATCGTCCCGCATTTTTCCACTTGTAAAATGGCAAGAAATTTTCAGAAAATGGGAAAAACTACGGCTTGAAGAGAAAAACCCTTTATCCAATATGTGTTTAGAGATGGAGATGGAGATTTTTTATCCTGAAGTCCTGAAACCATCCGAGCAATTATCTTTCTTAACACACTACCTTACCTCTAGTTCCCAGAGTTTTACGGCTCTTCTTCAAAAACTAGAATATTTTAGCACAAAAACATCCCCTGATTGGAAAAAAAGTGTCCTTTCCAGTCTGTGTACATTTAAGGAAATGAAAAAAATTTCACCCAAAGATCTATTGGTACAGTTACAAAGCTTATTTCCAGAGGCCTCTCCAATAGCTAATTCTGAAGAGCGCTTTTTCTTGAAAAAGCTATTTACTCAAATGGATAAAGAAGATTTTTTTCCCGCCCTTTTTCCTTTTTGGAAATCTTGTTTTTCTTCTTTTCCGAAAGAAGAAAAAGGTTTCATGATGCAAGCCTATTTTCAAGTCTTCGAAGCTATGCTTTCGTTCCATTGCACTACAAAGCATTTAGATACAAAGGGACCTTTGCTTCTAGAAGAGGTTCGACAAGCTAGTGTTTCTACAACAAATTCGTTTGTTCAGTGGGCCATCCTCAGAAAAAAATGGGAGCTTATCTATAAGATTCCTTTTGGACCTCTATCCTTAGAAATAAAGAAAGGCATTCTTGAAACAATTATCCTTGGATTATCACAAATAATCCCCACAGAAAACGAAAAAAAAGATCTCTTTCTATTTCTCTCTCAATGGACTCCCATCATCCAAAAGAACCCTTCCGATTTTCTTCCCCTTTATGAAGCGTTACAACTCTCTCCAAATACATCTCTATATGCTTTTCTCCATCTTCAAATAGGATTTCTTCTTTTTATCCAAAGGCCAGAAAAACCTTCTTTAGAACCGATAAAAGGAATTCATTTTTTTGAAAGTTTGATGTCTATGCATGAACAGGAACTAACTCCTGTTTTTTCTTATTTACGCCCTATTTTTGCTGAAGAAAGAAAACCTTTACCCTCATCTCTCCTTCTTATGGAAAAAAGTTTTCGCAATGATCTTCTAAATCTTTGCTTCTCCCATGACCCGAGGCTCCTTAATAACCCAAAAATTCAATTAGAAAAAAAACAATCTCAAGCTATCGCTTCCTATTTTGAGATGTTAGAAAAGAAATTGAATAATCAACCCTATGATAAAAAACGTTTTGAAACTACGGTTGAAATTTTACAAGAAAACATTTCTCACATTTGCAAACAAACAAAGAAAATCATTCTAGAAAAGACCTCTCAGGAACTCTCGCCTTCTAAATTTCTTCTATTTTGGGAAAATATTTTTAAAAATGACTTTTTACTACAAAATTTTGAACTTCAAGATTTTGTAGAATTCTTCTATGAGCCCATGTTGAAAAATCCTTTATTAAAAAATAAAGAAAGGCTTCTTTTACGGCCTTTACAAAATCACAAAATGCCTCTTTTTCAAGCTTTAATTGAGAAAAGATGTTCAGGGTGGAATCATATTACATCCATTGCTGAAATGCAAAAACACCTTTCAATAACAGCCCTTTTGATTTCTCCTCCTTTCACTATATATACAGCAACCGACTTCCGGGAAGAAGTCGAATGGAAAAATCTTCAAAAGAGCCTCCTAAGTGCTGCAACAAAAAAAGCTAAAGAACTGGGTCCTATGGCAAGCTCTATTCTTGCAGAGACCTTGCAAAGGAGTTTCCAATGACTCTAAATAATATATCTCCGCCCCCCCTATCATTGCCTTTTGTCCCATCGCCGCCACTTCTTAGTGGAAAAGCTTCTAAAGTGGCTAGTTGTATATTCGTTCCATCAAGGCTATCTCCTCCGTTCTATTCCCAAGGGGCAAGTTCTTCTTCCCCCCCTTCCCTCATAACACCTATTCCTGTTCGCTCTTGTGAAACTCGTCTATTATCCGCTCAGAGTCTTCTCTGTAGAGACAAACTTCTTTCTATGCACAGTCTTTCTATACAAAAACAAAAAATCTCCTTACCTTGTTTTTTGAGAGTTTTAGATACAAACTTGACGCACCTGTTAGAAACGCTAGAAAGCAACCCTCAAAACAAAACGCTTACAAATATTTTTTCCTCTGCTCGTATTATAGGATCTACTGCTACGGCTATTGTTTTAGAACAAATCGAAAATCCCAAAGATCTTGATCTTTGTTTTGCCTTTGATTTTTCTTCTAATACTATAGACAAGAAAATGTTTTTCAATCAGATCAGAAACTGTTTTTTCGATTCCTTACAAGAAACGTTTAGCAATGCGGTAACAAGACAAGAAATTCTAGCTTCTTTAAAGAATCAAAAATTGGTTTTCGATCCAGAAAACCAATGGTCTCTTTTTACCTTGGGAAATATCGATTTTCGATTTAACATTCTAACAAAAAGGGAATGGGACTTTACTTGCCGCTCTTTTCAAATCAATCTCCCCTTTCACAATCAAATACCTTCAGCTTTTTGTTTAGCCCCTTCTTTTGAAATCGCTCGAGAAGATGCAATACACAAACGACTCTCGACGACTCACCCCAAAGAAATTTTTCGTGGATTGGATCGGCTTTTTTCAAAACTTGAAAATGGATTTACCTGCCAATCGAAAGAATTGTATCAAGCTCTTGTTGAGAGATATTTCAAAGAGAGCAATGAAGCTTCTTTAGAAACCTTGCTTAATCACTATTTTCAAACCTTTGTGCTAGCGGCGCCGACTCCTCAAGAAAAAGACAGACGGGAATCTATAGCTCTAGAAGAGTTCTTTAACCTTATGCTGGCAACCCTACCGTTACATAGGACTAAAGAGGCTACAAACGCTCTTTTTGTAAAAGTTCTTGATTATATACAAAAGCCTTCTTCTCTTTCTTTCCTATCAAAGAGTCCGACCCTTGCCTCTTTTGTTTTAGAAAAAGCCCAAGAGATTCCGATCTTTTGGCAAAAGTTTCCGGAAATAACCGTGTCTATTATCGATTCACTACCGTCTCCACAAAAAAAAGAGTCCATTGACAGATTCTTACTTCCCACCTTTTTTTCTTCTAAAGAAAGGCAACCCCTTATCTTTCCTCTGTGCCAAGAAGCGATACCCCAAAAATATGTAAAAGAATGGATAGAGCGCCCATTGCTAGATTGGGAACCTACTTGTCTGTCTTCTTTTTATCAAACCCATCTTTCAGAACTTCCCAAAAAAAAGATCTCTCAAATAATAGAATCTTTTATTTCCATTGTAGAAAATCAAAAGTGCTCTGAATCATTTTTGATTTGGTTTTTTTCTTTACCCAATAGAGGATCCCTTTCTATTTCTGAATACCAACGACTCCTTCTTATATACACAAATATAATCGAACACTCGACTCTGGAAATTTCGAAAAAAACTCTATTTAACCTTTTACTTCAAGATACGTCTCAAGATAAAACATGGAAGACAAGTAAAGTACAAGCGTTACTACATCTTAAACAAGAAGAGATCTCTGAATTATTTTGTCATCTTTTGGAAAAAGATCTTTTTGCCTTTACCAAAGAATCTGACAAAATGGAATGTTTTGAGGCTATTGCTACTAAAGATTTAGAGTTTTATGGAGCAAAAATCCCTGTATTTCTGAATTGGTATGCAAAAGAACAGAGCAAAATAGCTCAGCTCCCTGCTTTGCAAATATTTCGTTATAAATGTATGCAAGTACTTTTCGCAAAAAAGGATCTGCTAAATATAGGTCTTTTTTGCTCAAAACCTCCGTATGTTTCCACCAAAGAAAATGAGAGTGACTTCTTTTTTCAAATATTACCTGCATGCGTAAGTCAAGAAGAGATTCCTTTATTTATTGTACAAAACAACCTCCCAAAAAATCCGGCTCAAGAAAAGCTCTGGATAGATTCTTTTACAAAGCTCTGGGATTCTCATGAAAAATCTCTCTTCCCTGTTTTTATGGAACTGGAAGCGAAAACACCTCCCTTTAGTTCAACGCTTCAAACGATTCGACCGTTTGAGCTCTATCAATTCATTCATCAAAAGCTATTGGATGCAAATCAGGAAGCAAAAGCACAAAAATTTCTATGTTTAGGTAAAGAGCGTAAAGTTCTTTCCTCTATAGAAATAGAGAGCTTTATTCCTATATGGGAAGCGAAAAGAGTGCAACTATCAAAACCCTTATCGTTCATGAAAAGAGAATTAGAATGGTTTGGCCCGGATCTATTAAAAAAAATAGATCCATTTCCCTTTATGAATCAATACCTTCTCCTTTCTTATTCCGGGTTTCCCTCAAAGCTTCTAGAAGAATTAGATCGTTATATAGAAAAAAACAGTCCGATTCGAAGAAGGCTTCTTCTATCTATTTGTAACGAACTTTTAAAAGCTAAAAAAATAAATGGTAAAGAGCTCCTTTCTCTACTTACAACCCTCCCACAACTATCTCCTGTTGCAGAGAATCCCGGTGAAATGGATCTCTGGCTAGAGCTTTTTTCTTACATGGAGCCTAAAGACACTTTTCTCTCTCTTTTCCATTTTTGGCATAAACAAATTCCCTTGTTTTCTGAATTAGAAAGACTTTTTTTTCGTATGCAATATGGAAACCTTTTTATCTTAATGCTTCAATTTCACTCTAAAACAGCCCTTTTAGACATAAAGCAACCTGAAATAGAAGAAATCTATCCATTACTAGCGTCCGAAAATAATGAAATTGCTTCCAGCATGTATATATGGGCTCTTAACCGGAAAAAATGGCCCCTGGCTCTTGAAATGTTAAAAAAAATTCCGGAACTATCGATTTCTTGCCAAAAAGAAATGCTAGAAAAAACTATTGAATATATTCTAAACGTAAAAGGACTCTCCGAAAAAGAGACTCGGATACTCTGTAGTATTGTAACCCAATTCTACCCTTTCTTTTTGCAAAATAAAGAGATCGTAGTTCCTTTGCTCAAAAAAGTTGAGCCTTGGCTTGAAAAAAGCTCCACTTCACTTTCCTTGTTAACCTATATTCTTATGAGTTTTGCCATTTATATTCAAAAAACGCCAAAACTTCCTGAAGAATCGGAAACCCGAAAAAAGATCGTTGACTGTCTTTTTAGAAGTGAGTCTCAGTTGAATGATATTGAAATATATCTTGAGCCTATTTTTTCCAAACACACATCTCCTGCTTTGATGTTTTCATCTAAAGATCCTTTCCATAGGTTACTAAATATTTGCATATGCCAAGATGCTTTGCTAATCGACTATCCTTTTATCTTAGAAGAAAAATCTATAGATTACGAGCTAACAACCATTTTCGATCAATTACGTCAAGCCATCAAGAATGAACCTTTTATAGTAGTATATCCTGCGGAAGAAAAAATCCCTTCCCGTTTTCTAATGATGGGGAAAGAAAGAATCTATGAACTAGCTCAAACCTGTAAAAACGCAAAAGAGCTTCTCAATCTTTGGTCTTGTCTATTATCTTCCTTTGATTTTTTATTGACCGGATTTACGAAAGAAGATTTTAGTAAAAGTTTTTATGAACCTCTTTTTCAAAAACCAAATGAAGATATTATCGAAGTATTACCCAATTGGCCGCTGGTCTTTTTATTGCATAAAGTAGAGCTACATTTAGAAGAACACGAACGTTTCGCTCTTTTTGAAGACCTGATTTTGAGATTTCAGAAACTATGGATCAGCTCAAAAGAAGAATATGTAGGAATTCTTTCAGCTATCACGGTAGAGACTTTTTATAATAAGTTTTCCTTTGCTTTAGGTCCTTTTTTTGTGAATTTGGAACCCGAAATTGAACAAAAGAAAGCGCTCTTGCTTAAATCTCTTTATTGCATCGCCTTTAGAAAGTGTGCTTCGCTAGCCCAACCTCCTTTAGACACTTTGTCTATTTTAGCCAAAATGTATCCGGGCCCTGTTATTGATAAAAAATCAAATAAACAAATTCCCTTTTTTCCTAATGAAAAAGCGAAACGGCAAGAGATTGCCTTAATGACCGAAACTTTTAACTTTCTCACTTCAATTGTCTCTAAGTGGCAAAAAGATGTAAATGCCGGAAATCTGGATCCAAACTTTCCCGATGTATTTCAATCCTATCTTAATTTTTACATCATTTTTTTTGAAAATAAACACCCTTTGTATCTATCTTCGGAACATTATTTTTATGATTTTGAATTAGCCGGCAGCCTCATGAAGGTTTTAAAAGTTTATTTTGAAAAAGACCCAACTAATGCCATTTATTTAAAAGGTTTTAAACAGTTTGTAACCAATATTTCTTGTATTATTGGATCGATCAAACAAAATAAGGACATTTTACTAGATGAATCTCAAGCGACCCCCTTACTCCAAACAGCCGTAAGACTTCTTTTTGAAATGTCTAAAAATCCTATTTATGATCCTTTTTTAAAAGATCCTGTCGCTTTGGAATCCTATACTGAAGCATTTGGGGTAAAGGGAAAGACTATTTTTGAATGTTTTTTACAGGTTATTCTTTCTCAATTTCCAAAATTTAGTATTTCATAACTCTTAAAACAAAACTTTATTTTAATAATTTAAAAATTCAAATAAAGATTGTGATTAAAGAGTATTAAACTTTATTTTAATTATGTTTTATCACAAACCTAAGCGCCTCAGTTTAAAGAAAAAATGACCAACATCTGTTAAAAGCAATTCTACTTTCTTAAACTTAGTTTATTTAATAGATTATTTAATTGTTTTTTGATAAAATATACATTAAATATAATAATTAACTTGGTATTAATATGTCTAGTGTCTATTTTTCTGCAGCTTTGAACTTTATAAAAGAAAATCAAAAAGAAACGATCGCAGCCCTTGGCTTAATGGCTGGAATTGAAATTATTTGTAAAACTGAAATCCTTTCCATTGCAGGGAAAGGTTTAAATTACTTAGAAAAAAGAGTAACCCATGCAGTTTTGCCAATAGGTTCAAAAATTGAATCTATGAAAATGCGACGAAGAATTCAATCCTTATTACAAATGGTAATCCAAAAAAGTGGACCTCAACAGACAGACGCAACCAATGAACTCCTAACGCTTGCTGAAAGACCTGATATTTCTCCATATTGTTTTGGTGAAATGGCAGAAGCTTTACAAGAAGTTTTAAAAGAACCGAATCTAAATACCCCCACACTAACAAGAGCCACCAATGCAATCCTAACTCTTGCTGAAAGAGCTAATATACCTTCCGAAACTATAAAAAATCTGGCAGAAGCTTTACAAGAAGTTTTAAAAGAACCGAATCTAAATCCCCCCACACTAACAAGAGCCACCAATGCAATCCTAACTCTTGCTGAAAGGAGAAATATTAGCTCCAATCAGTCACTGTTTCTGTTAGCTCCTTTAGCCTTAGTTTTAAAAAGACCGAATCTAGATCTCCACACACGAACAAGAGCAGCCAATGCAATACTAACCCTTGCTAAAAGACCTGATATTCCTATAATTTGTACTTTTGAAAGGGAAAAGGCTTTACAAGAAGTTTTAAAAGAACCAAATCTAGATCTCCCCACACGAACAAGAGCTGCAAATGTAATTATAATCCTTTCTAAAAAGGGAGATGAGATGTTGTTAGATGCTTTAGCCTTAGTTTCTAAAGAACCAATTCTAGATTTACCCACACAAACAAGAGCCACCAACGCAATACTAACCCTTGCTGAAAGACCTTATTCCTTTTTTTATCAAGTTGTTGAAGTATTAGCTGCTTTAGCCAAAGTTTTAAAAGAACCAAATCTAGATCTCCCAACACGAACAAGAGCAGCCAATGCAATACTAACTCTTGCTGAAAGAAAAGATTTTCCTTTCTATGGTTGTGGTGAGTTGTTAGCTGCTTTAGCCTTAGTTTTAAAAAGACCGAATCTAGATCCACCCACACAAACAAGAGTAACCAAAATAATCCTAAGACTAATCGAACGGGCTGAAGGCAGTGGTTACTCCTATCAAATAAAAGAAATGGCATTGCTTTTAGCCGAAGTTTTAAAAGAACCAAATCTTTATCCCCAACTTCAAACAAGAGCTAGAAACGCCATGCTAACCCTCGCGGAAAGGTTCGATGAAGACAATAATCCCTCCGTTGCTATAAGCATTCTGCTACAAGCTTTAAAAGAGATTCCTGAGGAAGTCTGGAATCTACAGGTATGTTTCCCCCCAGATCTAGATGTTTGGGTAGCCAATACAATGAAAAAGTGGGAAAAAGAAGATGGTGATGAAATCATAAAACCTCAATTAAAGAATTGGATACAATACGTCATCCTAATGTGTACGTACAGTATGCAAACAGAGCATCCTTTATTTCCCATCCCCGTTCTTAATGCCATTTTTGACTACCATCATCCTTCAGAACGATTTGTTTTATTAGTAGACATATCGAAAATCTTTCATAACAAAAACTTATTTTTGATATATGAAAAATTGACTGAAAATCTCAAAAATCCAATAAACTTCTTGCCGGCCATTGTTTTTACCCAGCTAATTGATCAAGAGCCATCTTTACAAAAAGAATACGAAGATTTATTTAAGCAAATACCTCAAAATTGGCACGACAGCGCCTTGGAAATGCCCCCATTTTTGGAATCCTTACAAGCTTTATTCAAAGAAAATCATCTTTCTACTCAAGAAACATATGCCCTTGTGAAACATATTTTAGACCCCCTAACCAATACTCAGTTAACGAAAAAGGAAAGATTTGGTCACATGCGAACACGAAGCTTTTATGTTTTAACTCTTTTGAAAAATGAATTTTATTCTGAGTTAAAAAATGTTCAGAACGTTCCCATAGAGGAAATTTTTCTGAGATTATTTCAGCATGCTTTTAATTTAGACGCTTATAGTAACGTTGAACCAAAGTATGAAAATACTTTTGCCACCTTTCGACAACCCCATGGAATTTTTTCATATCGGGGAAAGTTGTTAACCCTGTCCGAACCCGCTCTTATGTCTTGTTTTTATCAATGTGTTGGAAGCGTATTAGAAGGAACCTTTCAAAAAGAACGATATGATCTAGTAAAAAATCCACATCTAAAGAATCTCTTTCAAGATAGACCTCAGTTATTGGAAAAATGGAAAAAAGGAATCTCCCAACCTTTGATGAATCCTATGGAAGCCGGCTCTTCTTCCCGCCCCTTTGAGTTTTTAGACTTTTTAAAACAAAAAATTCTCGGTGATAAGCATCTGGATCCGAATCTCTATCCTTTTCTAGCTTCATTTTTAGTAGAAGAATCGAAAAGAAAAGAGATTTTACAATCCTTACTAGAAGAGATGAAAAAAACTCATAAAGAACCCGAAAAAACAAGACTTGAGATGCAAATAATCTGTATGGAACTTAGCGAAAAGCCCCTTTCCCAATCTTCATTAGAACCATTACGAAATTTACAGCAATTAGCTCAAGGAACGGAATTTCAAAATGATATCCTCCTTCCCATCCAATCTTTGATAGGCGGTGTAAAAAAAATAAGTGGTTCTGAAGTGGTTATTACAGATCATTTTGAAGATCTGTTTCTGTGCGGAACCGAAGTGATGGGAAGTTGTCAAAGAATAGACGGAACTCCTGATTTAAATAAATGCTTACTAGCCTATCTTATGGATGGAAAAAATCAGCTGCTAGCTATAAAAAATCAAAAAAAATCGATAGAAGCTAGAGCTATTATCCGAATTTTAATGGATGAGCAAAAAAAGGAACCGGCTCTTTATATGGAATCTATATATGGTTCTCCCCATATGGAGATGACAAGCGCTTTGGAAAATATGGCTAAACAAAGAGCGGCGGATTTAGGTCTTCGATTATACTCTGCAATAGGAACGGGGTCTGAAACTACCTTAAAATCTTTTGGAACTGTAGTGCCTTATGAATATGTAGACGCTCATAGGCTAGGGAAGACCAATGGAATTTATTCATTTACTGCCAAGGAACTTCTATAAATCCTTTCGTCCAAATACATTTTGCAATTTTCCAACTCTAGCCCTATAATACGATTCGTTGAGCTTGTTGACACTTTATGTATTTTTATATAGCGGCTTTTTTTTTCCTTATTATAGGAAGCCTTTCGGCCCTTCTTACTTATAAAGAACCCAAACTTTGTAGTAAATTAAGTGCCATTTTTATTTCTGCGGCCTCTGTAATCACTATAGTGCCAAGCTTACAAGTCCTTTTTTATGGTGCCCCCCTTGTCTTTTCTCTTCCCTGGCATGTTCCTTTCGGCGAATTTTCCTTACAACTCGATCCCCTTTCCGCCGTCTTTTCCCTCATCATTTCCATCATCAGTATAACTGTAACATGGTACGGAAAAGAGTATCTCAAACCCTGGTTTGGAAAAAAAAACATCGGTATCGTTTGGTTCTTCTTGCAAATTCTAATTATGAGCCTTTTTCTTATTATTCTCGCTAAAAACAGCCTCCTTTTTTTCGTCGCCTGGGAAATTATGTCAGTGACCTCCTTTTTTCTTATCACTTTTGAAGATGAAAAACCCGAAGTTCAAAAAGGAGGCCTAAACTACCTTATCGCCACTCAACTCAGCTCTCTTTTTCTCCTTCCCCTTTTTCTTCTTAGCGATGCCAGTTCCTTTTTTCTTATTCCGGGAGCTCTTTCTATTCTGTTTTTGCTCTCTTTCGTCGGCTTTGGAACTAAAGCCGGTTTCGTCCCATTTCATATTTGGCTTCCCGATGCCTATGCTTCGGCTCCTAGTTACATTTCCGCCCTTTTATCTAGC
>JBAXUO010000035.1:0-11081 GCA_037129625.1 Chlamydiota bacterium | reverse complement strand
TTTATGCCTGGGAGCCCCAAAGACTACCAAAGGAAAAATAAGGCAAAGAATAAAAGAAAGCTTTCTTAGCATGAACTATCACAAATCTCTTTAGCTACCAGCCTATCATCAAAAGGAAAAGTCTGACCAGAAAAAATTTGATAGGGTTCATGCCCCTTTCCTGCAATCAGAATAATATCCTCATCCAAGGCCAATAAAACAGCTTTAGTAATCGCCTCTTTCCGATCCAACTCAACAATATATCGGTCGGAAGAAAAACCTTTTTCTATTTCCTCAATAATTTGTTTCGGATCCTCACTACGAGGATTATCGCTTGTAATAATCGTAAAATCGGAAAGTTCATCACTCACCTTTCCCATTTTAGATCTTTTCGATCGATCCCGATCCCCGCCGCAGCCAAAAACCGTAAGGATTCGATTTTTTTTAATCTCCCGAAGAGTCAAAAGTACATTTTGTAAAGCATCATCGCTATGAGCATAATCTACAAATACATGAAAGTTTTTTCGATGGATTACCCTTTCAAGCCTTCCCGGAACTTGCTCAAAAGTAGATATAATAGACTGTAAAACTCTAAGTGGGATACCTCGGCTAATGCCTACCGCAATCGCAGCTAAAATATTATATACATTGAACCTTCCAATCAAATGAGAAGAAAACTTTTCTCTTTGATCTTGATAGGTAACAACAAACTCACTTTTTCTTGGAGAAAAAGAAATCGATTCAGCCTTGATATCACAACCTGCATCTATTCCATAATATAAAACCCTTCCTTTTACAGGCTCCGCCATAAAGGAAGCATAAGAAGAATCTGCATTTATAATTGCCACCCCATTGTTTCCAAGAGAAGCAAATAATTTCTGTTTGGCTTTAGCATATTCTTCCATTGTCTTATGGTAATCCAAATGATCCAAGGTTAGATTTGTAAAAATTCCCACATCAAAATCTACATGCTTAGTCCTTTCTTGGATAAGCCCATGAGAAGATACTTCCATAGCGCAAGCGCTACATTCATTCATTCTCATTTCTCGAAGCATCTTTTGCAAAGAAATTTGATCAGGAGTCGTTCGAGAAGAAACCACCCGATTCTTTCCTGTAATATATTCCACTGTGCCAATTAATCCGGAAGGAATTTGCAATCCATCTAAAATATGTTTAACTAAATACGTGGTCGTTGTCTTGCCATTCGTCCCTGTAATCCCCACCATAAAAAGCTCTTCAGCAGGAAATCGATAATAACGAGCAGCTATTTCAGCTTCTACAGAAGAAACATCTTCATGAACGATCTGCACCACATTCTCAAGAAAGGGATTATAAACTTCACTCATGATGGCAGAGGCTCCGGCTTTGATAGCGTCTACAATAAACGCATTGCCATCAAATGATTCCCCTCTTTTAGCTAAAAATAAATTTCCCGGAGCTGCAAATCGAGAATCTCCACAAATTCCGGTAATTTCGATATCACGAGAACCTTTAATTTTTTGACACTCGATTCCTTCTAAAATTTTCTTTAACTTCATTTACCGTTCCAATGTTTATACAATTCGCCTAAAGATTTAATCTCTTTATTCCAATCAGCCTTTTCAGGACTTCTACGAGGATCGCCATAAGGATAACCAAATGGATCATCGGGGGCAACACCTAAATATTCGAGAGTTTTTTTCCCAATTTCTCGAAAAACCGGAGACGCACAGGTACCCCCATGGTAACTTTTACCCAACCCCGGGATATACCGAACCTCCGGCTCATCAATAACCACTATCATAACAAAATAAGGATGAGACGCCGGAGCAAAACCTACAAAGGTAGAAATATATTTTTGCTTAGAATATCGACCATTTATAATTTTTTCCGAGGTTCCCGATTTCCCTCCCTCGGTGTATCCCATGATATCCCCGAGTCGAGAAGTTCCTCCCATTTTTGTCACATATTTCATACCGGTGATCAGTTCTTTGCATGAGGCTTCACTCAGCAGCCTTTTGGGAGGATGCTTAGATACAGTATGATCGATATATACTTCTTCCGTTCCATCCTCTTTCATTTTTGCCACTTTATGAATAATCGATGGTTCAACATCCATTCCCCCATTAGCAATAATGGCATAAGCTCTTAGCAGCTGCAAAGTATTCACTAAAACGTTGTGACCAATAGCTAAGGTATAGGGGGTCTCTTTAGACCATTCCAATTTTCCATTGGCATGTTTTTTTCCAATAGAAGGAAGTACCCCTGCGCTTTCTCCCGGGAGTTCAATATTGGTTTTTTTTCCAAGATGAAAAAGCTCCTCATAAGTTTTCCGATACCATTCTTCTCCCATTTTCTCAATGATTCGAGTGACTATTTTTGACATATACACATTAGATGACTTCTGAATTCCCATATAAAAATTCAAATAAGAATGAGGATGAGTATCTTTTAAAGCAAAATGACTATTAGAAATTTTTCCGTTACTTGTGGAAATTTTTTCCTGACAGGAAAAAAGTGGCTTCATCCCTTTTTTTTTCAAGTCTTCATTTGCTTTTAAAGCTACCGCTAACATTAAAGGTTTAAAAGCACTTCCCGGTTCATAAGCATCCGTTACGGATTTTACTTTCGTATGCTCCTGTAAAAGAGGTTGATTAAAGTATTCCCGATATTTAGAAAGATCAAAAAAAGGATATTGAGCTAAAGCCAAAATTTCTCCAGTATATGGATCCATCATAATAGCCCAACCACCCTTGGCTTTGGCAGCATGTACACCCTTGGCTAGTTCTTCTTCTGCAATCGCTTGGATACAATGATTCACAGTTAAAAAAACATCGGCTCCATTTTCCGGAAGTTCTATCAGGGTTCCGAGATCTAAGGGATGACGTAAAGATCTAAGAATTTTTCTTTTTCCAAATTTTCCTTGCAAATAGTGTTGAAAAGAGAGCTCAAGACCTCCGGTGGGAATGGGCAGCATGGTATGAGGATCTTTCTCTTCTTGGATGGTATGAAGAACCTGTCCAAGTAGAGAACCGAAAGGATATTGCCGTTTATAATCCTTGGTAAAATAGAGGGCATTCTGCACTATTTTTCTTTTAGAAGAATAAGGTGACCACCACTGTTGAATTTCTTCTCTTTTGTCATTATCCAACCACATAGCCATTTTTCGGCTTCGACTTTTTCGATAAATATCAGCAATGACCTTCTCTTTTTCTTTTTCCTGCAAAGACAATAAAGAAATAAGATGAGAGGCGATTTCTTTTTTATATCTCACCGGAATGGAATCGGGATCGACAAAAAGATGAAATTTGGGTACATCGACAACAAAAGGTTGATCTTTTTCAGGATGCTTTTTTTTTATTGAAGTATTAGAATAAAAAGTCCCACGCATAAAAGGTTCAATAACAACATGTTGATATTGAGAATCGCCTTGTTTTGTCCATTTATCTTGTTCAATGACTTGAACTTGATAAAATCGCATCACGAGTAGACAGAATAAGAAAAAGACAAAAATAGAAAGACCAATAATACGCTTTACATCACTAGATGTAAAAGGCCCCTTTTTCCCAAGCATGATTATTTACCAACTGCAGCCAACGTCGATTTTTGTTTTCGTAATGCAATCCCTTCATGGACCGTTAAGACATCTTTTACTAAAGGATGTTTTAAATGGGTAAACTGAGAAGAAGCAGATAACTCCAACAAATGCGAGGGGTTTTCAAACCGTTCGATTTCATAATGAAGTCGTTTTATTTCTTCTCGAGTCGTTCGTATTTCTTTTGCGATCTGCGGGAGTTTCATTTTTCTTTCTGTAACCATATTTTGAGCATTCAAATAAGAATATAAACAGAAGCTAAAACTCAGCAAACAAACAGCTAAACGAACAAGCAATCCTCTATTCATAAATTTCTCTTTTTTTTGCGAGGCGCATTTTTGCACTTCGGCTTCTTGGATTTTTTCTTTTTTCTTCTTCAGAAGCGACAATAGGTTTTTTTGTAAAGATCTCGAGGCCGGAGCTATTTTTTAAGTATTGTTTGACAATACGATCTTCCAAGCTATGGAAACTAATCACACCCAATCCCCCTTTTTCACATAAACTTTCTTCCGCTACAGGCAAAACTTTTTCCAAGGCTTCGAGCTCATGATTCACACAAATTCTTAAAGCTTGAAAAATCAAAGTAGCCGGATGTAATTTTCCATATCTGGGTAAAACGGGAAGGAGAACCTCAACCAGATCTTTTGTTGTATAAATTTTCTTTTTTCTTCTGTGACAAACGATAGCTGCCGCAGCTTTTTTGGATTTTCTTTCTTCTCCAAATTCCCTAAAAATCTTTTCTAAGGTTTTTTCCGGATAAGTATTGACAACCTCTTCAGCCGTAAGTGAATCCGAAAGGTTCATACGCATATCCAAAGCAGCTTCTTTTTGAAAACTAAAACCACGACTTCCGGTATCGAATTGAAGGGAAGAGACTCCAAGGTCAAAAAAACAACCATCTACACATTGAACTTTTGCTTTTTTGAGAAAACTTTTCATATTTTCAAAGCTTCCTTGAAAGATTTGAACTTTACTTTTCCAAGGAGCCAGCTGTTTTTCAGCTATCTCAATGGCTTGTACATCTCGATCACACCCCAAAAAAAGTTCCATTTCCGGATGGGCTTCGAGTAATGCTTTCGCATGTCCTCCGAGTCCTAGCGTTCCATCAAAAAACACACGGATGGATACGTCCTGAAAAAACTCCAAAAACTCTTTCAGAAGAACAGGAACATGCTTCATGTAATTTCAGTCACACATTTTTTTTCATGTAAAAGAGCAAAGGCTTCTTCTGCCATTTTAGCGAGGTCTAGTTCCGGATCTTTACCTTCTAAAAGGTTGGACAAATTTCTTTCGTATACATCTTGAGGCCAAATTTCGATCTTTCCAAGAACACCGGCAATTACAATATTTTTGTTAATATTCACTGCTTTTTTTAATTGAGGGGGCAAGCTGAGACGTCCGATCGAATCGCAAGAGGAATGATGTAATGTAGAAAAGAAAAGGGTCAGAAATTTTTGGTATTTAGCTACGTGGAGATATTCTCTAAACTTATCTGCAATTTTCTCAATATCCGACTTTCGATAAATGGTTAAGCATCCACCGAGGCCGAGGCCGATAGTGAATTCGAGTTTTCCTTCTTCTACAAGCCCAAGTCTCATTGATTGGGGAAGAACGAAACGATTTTTCTCGTCTAATTTTACTTCTGCTGAACCACTAAAAAAGAAGCCGGCCATATGATACTCTCACCGTTTTCCCACCGTTTTCCACATACTAGCATTGAAATTCGAATCGGCGCAAGTTTTTTTGATTTAATTTTTTTAATTTTATAAATGTTTGACTTCAACCACTTAAAATTAGGCGGGATAAAACTGATATTTATTTATGAACGATCGGTGGGAATTTGTGGAAAAGTTGTTCACAAGCTCTGTTTTCTCCCACAATTCGACCCCTTCGCAAAGCATCTTAAGTTACTTAAAATTAACGCTTAAAGACGAAACCTGCAGAAAAAGAAAAAAATGTTCATAACTCCCACTACCTAAAAATCCCCACCCTGCTACAATAAAAAAAACAAAAAAGGGAAGTTTGTGGGAACCAAGATCAAAACCGTCGACAACTTAGGAACAGAAGTCGCCCAACAATATGAAAAAAGAATAAAAAATCTCCCGGAGGGAGAAAGCTTTCTTAGACAAGCGGATCACATTGCCAAACAAACGGAACAATCGGTCGTAACCCCTGCGGAAACCTCTGAAATTGATACTCTTCTTGGGAGTACAAGGCAGGTTTCTTCATGGGCTGTTTTTCTCTCGCCTCCGAACTATGACACGCCACCCAAAGCCCTCTTCTCCACGGAAGTGATTCCCTATTTACGTGCAAATCCGGAAACTTTTCAAGAGCAGCAAAAAAGCATAAAAAGAGGCTCTCCTATGGAAGAGGAGCAGGTTCGCAAAGAAGAGACTTCACTTGGCAATCTTTTCCATTTATTAAAAGAACAAAATCGAAACATCGAGATTGTAAATAATTTTAGGTTAGAATTAACGAAAGGGTAAATCGTATATGCGAAGCTCTGTGAACTGGCTAGATATATTAGATTGGAGTTTTGATGAAATTGAAAATCTTCGTTTTGCGGGTTATCTCTATGTAAAGCAAGGTAAATACGACATTGCGCTCACCTATTTTGAAGCCCTCTCTATTTTATCTCCCAACAATAGTTATGAGCTACAAACCCTCGGCGCTATTTACTTACAAAAAGGAAAAAATCTGGAAGCTCTTAATTATTTGGATCAAGCGTTAAAAATCGATCCCTCTCATTATCCCACTCAACTAAACAAAGCCAAAGCGCTTCTATCATTGGGTTACAAAAAGCAAGCTTTTAATCAAGCCAAGACGTTAGAAAACTGCAAGGATCTTGAGATAGCGTCGCAGGCTACTGCGATACTTCTTTCTTTCTAAGGAGCTAATCCACTGTTTGGTGGAGCGACTTTTTTACTACAAGACTGAATCCATTATATAATAATAATTTTAATAATTGAAATTTTAATTAAAATAATGATATAATAATCATTAATAATTAAAATAGAATTAACATGAGCGCAGACTATAGATTACAATCATTAAGCCCCGAATCCCTCACGGTATGTCGTAATAGCGACATGGCCGCCATCTATGGATTTCATATGTGCCAATACAAAGAGATCGGCCCCGCTTTACTCAATATCCCAAACTCAACTCTAAAAAAAACCATCACATTCTTCGATCCGCCCTCAACCGAAATTCAAGAAAAAATTCCTAGAAATTTCTTATGCATCAATCCAACAAAAAACCACTGCAAAGATCTTCTAGTAGAAATCGTCTTAGAAAACCAAGAACGATTCAAAGAAAATAGAAAAATAATTCCCATTATTTTTTGTATAGATACGGATTTGCCGACTTTCAGCCCTATCTCACCGATAGAAATAACATACAAAAGTGCTTTATCTGTGACTTACTCTGAAATTCGAAGAGCGTATAAATTAGTGACCGAATGTCCAAAAGAAGTCTGCGAAACCGCTAAAAAAACCTTTGTTTTTGTTAAGCTCATCACAAAAACCAATCCCCCTTCACTGATTCCCATAGCTCCCCCATGGGAACAAAATGGATGGAACGAAGGATGGGCTACAAGAAAATCCCAATTATTCCACGAACCTTCCCTATCCCTTTGGAGAGAATGTGTTTTTAACAGAGAAAATCCAGCCTTTGCCTTACGATTAGTTACAAAATGCGGACGCAATTTACAATATGTCTCAAAAAACCTAAGAAAAAGCCGCCCCATCGTCCTTACTGCTATCCATCAAACTGTAGAAGCCGTTCCATTTGCCTCTGAAACTCTTACCCACCCTGAAATAGAAAATGCTAGAAATTACCTACAAAAAATGCGCTTGACTCAAGCCATTTCTGAATTTTCCTCAGAACTATCTGACTCTTTTTTAGATGCTCTTGAAAATTGGGATTCGCCTATCGAACAAGAAAATAAGACTCCCAAAGTCTCAAAGCCACACACTCTCTCTCCCCTTGCAAAAACAGTCATTATTACAACTTGCCTAGTTTTCACAAGCATAGCTTTTAAGCTCTTAAGAAAATAATATGGCCTTTTTAAAACCAATTTTTTGGTCTAAAACCAATTTTTTGGATCATCCGCTGTAGAAAAAATCACTGTTGGCGGAAAATACGTTTCATGTACATAAACATAAGGGTAAAAATTAAGAAAAAAGTTTAATAGCCTCGGGTCTAAATTTTCCGCATCATGACATACCGCTATAGGTATCTTATTTTCAGCTGCAAAATACAACCACATTAGTCGAAAACTGAACGGATCTTCATCTATGAAAATAAGCCCTACCTTACTAATATCAATTTCACCCAAGAAATTCTTCTCCCCAATAAAATGCAGCCTAGTTGCAAACGAAGCAAAACATTTTCCCCAAGTAGGCTCTTTAACAATAATTTCATAATCTCTTTTTTGACTTTTCGCTATGGAAGAAAGAAGCGGCGTCGAATAATGACCACATCCTATCTCCAAAATAGTCGAATGAGGAAAAAATTGATGGGATTGAAGGGCCGCCGCCACAATTACTTCTTGATGAGTCGCATAAGCATTAATGGGAATCGGCGCTTCCTTTGGTTTATGAATTTTCATGTTTCTCCTGCTTAATCCCTCAATAGTAAAATACATTTTTTTTTACAAACCATTTCTTAAAAATCTTCTTCTTTACAATCAATCTGTTGCATTTTTTCTACCTAATCAGACAAGATAAATCTGTTGCACCCGAAAGATTTTACCTGATAGAGTGTAACCATAAAACCCTTTGAGAATACTGTGTGGAAAGATTGTTCATAACTTTTTTCCATGTGTATATACGGAGATAAGATGCTAGCTTGCAAACCTCAAGAGTCCTGGATCCAGTTTTTGGAGTTTATAGAAAAAAGATGCTCCCCAGCAGAATTTCAAAATTGGTTAGCTCCTGTACGCGTTATCGATAGCACCAACCAGGAAATTATTCTCGAAGTACCCAATATCTTTGTTAGAGAATATATTTTAGAAAACTACAAAGAAGCCTTGCGCTCTTTCTTTCCCATACAAACCAATGGAGAGCTTGCTATTCAGTTTGTCATCAACGAACAAAAAAAAGTGCCAGCAAAAAACATTCAACGTCCTCCTCCCGTCGAAAAAGAATCTCCCCTTTGTAAACTTAACCCCTTCTACACTTTTGAAAATTTCATCGAAGGACCTTCCAATCAGTTCGTAAAAACTGCCGCATGTAGTGTCGCCAGCCGGCCCGGAAAAGCCTTCAATCCCCTTTTCATCCATGGAGGCGTCGGTCTGGGTAAAACCCATCTTTTACATGGGATTGGACATGACATCCAAAAAAATCTGAAAAAACTCACAGTCCAATGCATCACAACCGAAGCTTTTATCAATGATCTAGTACAAAACTTGAAAAATAAATCGGTCGAGAAAATGAAAAATTTCTACCGAACCCTCGATGTCCTTATCGTCGACGATATCCAATTTCTTCAAAACCGTCTTAGCTTCGAAGAAGAGTTTTGTAATACTTTCGAAACTCTTATCAATCTAAATAAACAAATCGTAATCGCTAGCGATAAACCCCCGTCTCAACTCAAACTCTCCGAAAGGATGATCGGTCGTATGGAATGGGGCCTCGTCGCTCATATCGACGTTCCAGAACTCGAAACCAGAGTTGCTATTATCCAACATAAGGTCGCTCAAAGAGATTTCTCCCTACCACAACCCGTTGCCTTTTTTATTGCAGATCGAGTCTTTCATAATGTGAGACAACTGGAAGGGGCTATCAACCGATTAAACGCCTATTACCGTTTAACAAAAAAAGAAATCACTCAAGAGATTGCCGAACAACTTTTATCCGAAATGTTTGATCATTCCCCTCGCAGTAAGATCTCAGTGGAAAATATTTTAAAAAGTGTCGCTGCAGTCTTTGAACTTAGAGTTAGCGATCTTAAAGGAGATTCTCGGTTAAAAGAAATAGCGTTAGCAAGACAAGTTGCTATGTATCTTGCCAAAGAACTCATCAATGAATCCCTTATGAAAATAGCATCCTCCTTCGGAGGAAAAACCCACTCCACATTATTGCATGCCTGGAAAAAAATCTCAGAAGAAGTAAAAGTCAGTCCTACTCTTTCCAGACAAATTCAGATGGCTCGAAAAAATATCGAAGGTTAATCCTGCAAAGAAATTCCAAACATCGCCTTGGGATGTAAGGATTCCAAAAGTTTTGAAATAATCAAAATCTCCCTTTTTGTGTTCACACAAAAAAAGAGATTTTTTCCTTCAACTTTTTTCTTTTTTACTTTCCAGTTCGGCTCAAAAAAAACCTTTTTTTTCACACCAATCGGCAAGATCACCCTCTTCTCATAGAAATGCGAAAGCTCAAACGCAAGTTCCTTATCATAAGGAAAAGCAGCCTTTTCCAAAGAAGGAACTCTAACTATCCTGTCGGGTATTGGAAAAGAGAGTTGGTCTGCTCTAAAAACAAGAAAGGAAGCTATCAACTTTACAAGTCCCGGAAGATTCCCCTTTTTCATCTCTTTACATAACGTAACCGCAGGACCAAAAGAGGGAAACAAAACAGCCCCATATGAAGGAACCTTTTCTTCCTGACATTTACAAAAAGGCTGAGAACAATACCCGCAAAAAAAGCTACTTTCACAACAAACCACGTGCTCTTGGCAATCTGAACAAATAAATGAGCTCGCCTTTTCCTGACAATGTAAACATAGAGGGGGGAAAATTACATCCCTAATGGGATACAATTTCTTTAGTATCTTCCTGAGGTCCATAATGAAAAAGCCTAGCAAAAAAATGACGTTTTTTCGTGAGATGAATATCCGGATGGTTCAATTTTCCCTTTAAAGAAAGAATAAAATGTTCCGTAAACTTGAAAAGCACATATTGTTTCATTTTGATGTTGATATCTACATTTCCTTGAAAATCAACGCTCGCTCCATCAATTAAAAAAAACTTCGATCTTTTCCCTTCACTATATACATCTTTTATCCGCGTGATAAAAAATCTTCCGTCATGAATATCTCCTTCTAAATATCCTTGTACAGGAATAAGAAGCTCTAAATCAAGCCCGATAATGCGGCTAAGAACATCGGAAGGAACATCTAATACAGTATATTCTCTTTTGAAAGAATTGATAAACCGAAGGAGACTTTTTCCATGTATGGTTTTAGGGTCCGCTAGATTTCCCCCTATATCCCATAATTTCCACTCTCGAATGACTAGCGGTTTTATCTCTTGTTCCTTTCCACTCATTTTCTTCAAAAGACTAGGACGAAAATTTCGGATCAGTATCGATGGGATAGAAAAACTTGTTTTATCTTCTAGCAAGAAACGGTCCATGGTATAAATACCGGATCGATCACTCACTTTTGTGTCAAGAAGTTCAAACTGAGTTGTATTCCATTTCAACCGACTCTGTAAAGTTTGAAATCGACAACCCATCGCCTCACATTCTTTCCCAAATAAGAAGCCATCAAAAGACTTTGGAAAATGACCATTCATTTGAAG
>JBAXUO010000034.1:0-11087 GCA_037129625.1 Chlamydiota bacterium | reverse complement strand
TCAAACGTCCAAATCGATAGTTTCGGCTTAATGTAGAGGCGCAAGTTACAAACAGATCTCCAAGACCCGAAAGGCCATTTAATGTTTCGGGATTACAGCCATAAGCTACAGCCAATTTTCTCATTTCATGAAGGCCTCTTGTCATCAAGGCAGCTTTGGTATTATCCCCAAACTCCAAACCATCAGAAATGCCACAAGCAATCGCAATACAGTTTTTCATAGCGCCTCCGAAACAAACTCCTAAGATATCTGCATTTGGGTAGATACGAAAATAATTAGTGGTAAAAGTTTCTCCTATCCACTGCATCAATTTTGCATCATAAGAAGAACTCACAATCGCTGGCGGCAGATGCCGAATTACCTCTTCGGCATGACTAGGACCACTTAAGCACCCTACTTGATTTCGAGAATTTTCGCCTAAAAGCTGAACTACAATTTCTGGAAGAAGTAAATCGGTTCCCTGTTCGATCCCTTTCGAAGTCAAAACAATCGGACAATTAGCACCTCCCAAGGAAGCAATTTGAGTAAACACCGGACGGACCCCACTAGAGGTAACACTCTCCACTAGAAGATCGAGTCCTTGTAAAACCTCCGACAAACTATCGGTAAAACAAATATTTTTAGGTACGGTAAAACCCGGAAGTTTTGGGTGCCTTCTTTCTTTATCCAAAATGCGCAGCAATACAGGATCTCTTTCCCAAACCACCACTTCATACTCTTTTTCTGCTAGTAAAGCTGCTAAAGCCGATCCCCAAGTTCCGCCACCCAAATATCCAATTTTCATACATTCCTCTTTGAAACACTTTCTTTTAGTTTATATCACATTCTTTCTGAAGAAACAACAAAACTACGTTAGATAATCACAATCAATGGGTTTTTTCTTCCATTTTTCTATAAAAGAACTTGTTGGATAATAAAACTCCTGGGACAACTCAAAAATTTTATTTTCAGGCAAATTTCTTTTTGTCAGAGAAGAAAAAAGATTTCGATCTCTTGTTAACAGAGCTTTTTGAACAGCGGCAACCCCGTCTGGACCTTCTAATTCTTTTAATGGGGCAAAACCCAGGTTACGATCCAACAATATAGCATCGACATCTGCAAAGGGGAAAATATCAAAAATAAATCTTTCCCATTTCCAAGCGATGACTTTTTGATTTTTTCCTTGTTGCATACACTCAATTGTTTTTTTTACTTTATGCAAAGGAAGGGAACTCTTTTTTTTACCCATTCTTTCAATAAAAGAGAAGGAGGCATAATAATCTCCGGCATTTCCATAAGGAAAGGATGCCCCTTGGGAGAAAAAATATTCTAAAATATAGACTTTGGAGTCTTTTTGAGCATATAATCCCATTTTCTCATGCAGTTCCTTTTTTTCGATGGCAGAAGCTGTGATATCCTTTTTATGGACACAATGGAATCCAATTGTTTTTTCTTCAAAAGCCAAAACTAAGGGATTATCCACTGACATAATGAAAATATGTTCCGTATTCAATGATTTATATTTAGAAAAAAGAGGACTTTCATAGAAGCAATGCCAAAAATCTCCGTTCCCGGTTGCCGCTTCTACTATTTTTCCATCGCCATCCAAGAACCAATTTCCCTTTTCATCACAGTAAGGCAAATTTTCTTGTGAAAAAAAATCAACCTGTAATGGATCTAAACCAAAAAACTGATGATCCTGAAAAAATCTTTTTATTTTATCTCCATTATGTGAAGAGGTCATAATGGCTACGGGTATCGTAATTTGATATTTTTTTCCGGCATATAAAATCTTTTCCGATAAGATTTGAAAGAGAGATTTTTTTTTAACATTTGAAATAGGAAACATCCCCTTTGGAGACGAAAAGCCTAACCGACTTCCTTTACCTGCAGCAAAAATGACACATCCGATTTTCCCTTTACAAAGAGATTCTTTACCAACCTCAGCATAGAGAGGATCATCGCAAGAAGGTGGAACGTAGGGAGTAAACCCTGAAGAAAGAGTTTCCTCTATAGACAACTTCATTCGCATTTCTTCTAAACCATCTTTTGAATAGGACTTCAACTGCTCCGAAATTTTTTCTAGATTGTGATTTTCAAGTAAAAGATCTCTCTGACCATATTTTTGCAATAAAAGCTCTTCGATCATTTTCGACTCTCCATTTTTGGAAACAAAACAGACAAAATATCACTTACTTGTACGGTAGAAAGATCTCGATTTTTTGCTATGAATGGATGGTGGTACAAATAAGGGTTTGGAGAAGAGACTCTTTGTTTTAAAATTCCATGAGAGCGATCGCCCCAAAGAGAAAGGATATGAATGGGAAAGGGAACGTCGAGATAATAAGTCATGGATAAAATCCCTGAATCGGGAACGATAAGAAAGGAGCATCGATTTTTAATAATAGAGAGCATTTCAAAAAGGTTCGTTTTTCCTCTTAGATCGATGATACAAGAATGAGAAAATACGGGTTCGGAACCATATCCAAGCAAAAGAATATAAACATTTTCTTGATTTTCTATGACGGAAAATAATTCATTCCATTTTTCGAGAGGCCAATTTCTCCAAAAGCCGTAATCCGTTTCTGCATAGGGTTGAACAGCAATACAGATACCATTTTCCGGGATATCGAATTTTTTATATAACCCATCCCACGCTTCATTCCATTTCAATCTTGGAACCACTTTAGCGATTTGCCACTTAACCCAATAAGTTGGATCAGGATTTTCTATTATTACATCAAATTCTTTGGGATCGATATGGAGATTTCTAAGGGTTTGCAAAGCATTATATGACTTTCCTCTTTCCCAATATGGGACAACGATAGTCTGAATATTAGATAACAGCAAAAACCCTTTTTGAAGGTTTTCTCTTGTTAGAAAAGTGATCGATGCATCGGGAATCGATTCACGGATTCTTTGTATCATAGCAAAAAGGCCCAGAGCGATGTCTCCAAGACCCCGATTCCAAGCGATTAGGAATTTTTTATCCCCTTTTCGAGTAGCTTTTTTGATAATGGAGTCCAAAGGATTTGGTCTAATTTTGCGAAAGAGTTTTTTTAACACCTATCCATCCTTTAAAAAACTTTTTACATGAGAGAGAACTTCCTCGACGTCAATACTTTTCATGCACAAAAAGTCTCGTACACATTCTCTTTTAAAGCAAGGGGAACAAGAGACTTTTTTATTGATCACGATTGCTTTTTCCCCGTATTCAGGGCCTGTAAGAATGTCGCTGGTAGATCCAAATAAAGCGACTGTGGGAACTTGCAAGGCGGCCGCCATATGCATCGGACCGCTATCATTAGTCAAAAAAACCTTACAGGATCGAAGGAGAGCACCTAAGTCTCGAAGAGAAGTTTTACCCGCTAGATTGATCGCTCTTTCGGAAAGGGAAGCAACAATTTCTTTAACAGTTGAAGAAGCAAAGGAATCCCCAAAAAATACAATATACAAGGAAGGATTCTCTTCTAATAATTTTTTTGCCAATTCTTGAAATTTAGATTGAGGCCAGCATTTGGCTTTTCCATAAGCGGCAGAGGCATGCATACCCACCAGTGGAAAGCCTTCTTCATAACCTCTTTGGGTTAACAATTTTTTTGCTACAGTAACCTCATCCGCAGAGATATATAAATAAGGTTTTGTTTGAGTTACAGGAATATCTAAAGACTCTAAGAGCATTTTATATGAAAGAATTTGATGTTGATTTTTGAGTGTTTTAGGAAATGGAACGGGCAGGTTCAATAAAAGTTTTCGAAAGTGAGCCTGATATCCTAATCGATATTTCACCTGACCTAGCCAAAACCACCAAGCGGAAGAAAAGGAATTGGTAAGTAAAATACCCAGATCATATTGACCCATTTTCAATTTCTCGATAATGCTTTTTCTCTCTTTTCGTTGGAACAAATTCTTAGTAGGTTTATGAAAACAAAAAAGCTCGTCAATATTGGGATCTTTTTGAAGTAAAGAGCCTAAAGGATCTTTGCACATAGCCGTTATTTTTGCTGAAGGAAACTTTTTCCTTATCTCCGGTAAAATAGTAGTAGCCATGACAAAATCAACAATCCAGTTTGGCATACGGATGATAATATTTTTTGGAATACACTGTAGCAAAAAGCCTCCTCTGAAATAAGATTGTCTTTATAAGCAGATTAACAAAATCCAACTAATTCTGCAAAAAGTAGTGCTGTTATGGAAAAAAAAATTATTATGGGGGTCGATCCCGGCACAAGGATTACGGGGTACGGGATCCTTCATATTGAAAATTCCCGCTATACGCCACTGGACTTTGGGTGTATACGACCGCCCCCAACGCTCCCCCTTTCGGAGCGATACCTTATTATTTTCGAAGGTATAGAAGCACTTCTTCATAAGTATCAACCTACCGCAATTGCCGTCGAATCGCAATTTATAAAAAAAAATGCCCAAAGTGCGATTAAATTAGGAATGGCTAAAGGGATGATTATTTTAGCTGCAGCCAGGAAATCTATTCCGATTTTTGAATATGCTCCCAGAGCTGCGAAGCTAGCTGTTGCCGGAAATGGAAGAGCGGACAAGTTACAAGTACAAAGAATGATACAAGTTATATTGGGCCTTTCGTCTCTACCCACGCCTGAGGACGCTGCAGATGGTCTTGCTTTAGCTATTTGCCATGCTCATCATGAAAAAAACCTATCACTTTTTCCCCCGAGGAATCGTTATGTTAGAACATCTTAAAGGAAAACTTTTTCACGTAGAAACTACAAAAGTCATTGTAGATGTCCAAGGAGTCGGCTATCGAATAGGGATTCCTATCAGTTGTTATTCCCATCTTCCGAAAGTGGGAGAAGATGTTTTATTATATGTTAGTTTAGTGATCCGTGAAGAGGCGCATACTCTTTATGGTTTTTTACAAAGGCAGGATCGAGACCTTTTTGAACTTCTTTTATCTGTATCTGGGGTCGGACCGAAAACGGCTTTGTCGATATTAAGTCATTTTGACATACATTCTTTTACTGATGTAATTTCTCATGCCAATGTATTTCAGCTCAGTAAAGTACCGGGGATTGGAAAAAAAACGGCTGAAAAACTAATTTTAGAAATGAAAGACAAGGTAAAATTCAAATCGTTATCTCCCCTTGAACATAAATCCCCATCGGATCATGGAATGGCCTCCGATGCGATTTCAGCTTTGATGAACCTTGGGTATCATCCCTTGCAAGCGCAAAAAGCCATCAAAGATGTTTTAGAAAAGCACAAGCCGAAGAACACATCTGAGCTGATTACATTAGCCTTACGAAAAGATCGAATCAGCGGTGAGTCGTAGACTCACCACTCGTAAACTTATAAAGAAATAGGCTAAAGACTTGCAGGACAAGTACCATTTAACCCATGTGTCGTAACATCTGTTAATAATCCGATATTTCCTTTCTCTAATAAAGAGACTCCGATAACCAATCCAACCAAAACCATCCCTTTTCCTGTAGTTTTAGCAATTGTCTTTAAATGCAACTTACGTTGCGTAATTTTCAGATCTCTATCTTTTATTATTTTCTCATTATTTTCATGAGTTTGCTCATTTTTCACAAAGACACCCACATTACCAACCGTTAAGCCGAAAGCATAAAGGGGCACCCAAAGGAAAGAGAGACTAATAACAGCTGCTATTCGAAGTATTTTACAAGCTGTTTGCACCCAAGGATTCGAAGCAGTATTTGGTCCCAATTTTTCCCAACCTTTTTTTAGGATAGAAACATCCATTGGTGATAAAATATAAGGCAATTCCTTATTCTGTTGAATTCCTTTGATACTCATAAAAATCTCCGTTTAAAGTTATAATAACCAACGATTGTAACGACAAAGTACAATTAGACAAAGAAAAATATACTCTCAAGCTTTCTTATAATGATTTACCAAAAACCAAGGGATAGCAATGAGTGCTGACACCAACACAACTAAAGAAAAAGTGGCCTTGCTCTTTTCTGTATCTCCATGTTTTATAAGTTTTTTCCATTCAAGATCTCTTTGTTGAATTTTTTTAATCCAACATTGTTCTCTATGATTCATCATATCGTTAATGCGACCAAAAGAAGTGTTTTTTATATAAGTATAAAGATTTCCTACAGTTACGGCCAAAAACCAATTAGGAATCACTGCAAAAGAAAAAAAGATAATACAAACTATCTGAAGCACTTTACAAGCGATCTTTTCCCAAGGCTTTTCCTTTCCTGTCAGAGCAAAGCTTTGCCATAATTTTCGAACCCAATAAATGTCTGTAGGCATTTT
Source organism: Chlamydiota bacterium (assembly GCA_037129625.1). Taxonomy (GTDB): domain Bacteria; phylum Chlamydiota; class Chlamydiia; order Chlamydiales; family SM23-39; genus JBAXUO01. The sequence continues at coordinate 4,844 of JBAXUO010000034.1, read as the reverse complement.
CTTATAAGTATCCAAAGGATACAAAGGTGAAATAGTCATAATAAACCTCCAATTAAGATTACAGCGTGATAATTTACTCTAGATGAAAAATATTCGCAAAAGAAAAACGCTTTCATGAGAATAAAAAACTAAAAGTTCATTCGCAAAAGAAAAACAATTAGGCGGTAGCGCTCTTTTTATCGCTCATTGTTTCTTCTAAAGCGACAACGTCTCCCATTTCACTAGGATATCGAAGCCGAAATACAAGAGTATAAAAAAGGCAAGTAATATTACCGACCAAAAAGCACCCTTCCACAAATCCTCGGAGCACATTTCCAACCCCATGCACAGCATAATGAAAACTTTGGATGGCTACATTCTCTAAATGAAAATCCGGCTGGACCATAGAACACATAAGTGCCAGCATTCCTATGACTCCCCAAGCGACGGCTTGCACCTGTCCCATCAAAATCCTCAAAGAACCTGAAACTAAAGAAACGATGGGAATTAGCCCAAAACAGTCCAAAGTTCTCTCCACATCCCGTATCAGTTTATCATAAACCGGTATCGTTGTTTGTGGGGTAAAAAGAGAATAAGAAACACCTCTATCATACAAAACAGCACAAGACATAAAAACTCCTCGTTGAAAAAACGAGAGAAGGATACGAAGAAGCCACTCAAAAGGCAAGAATTTATTTTAATAAAAGAAGAAAACTCTCGGATCACACCTCCACAATTACAAATATTTTTTATAAAAACTGTTTTTTTCTCACAAATATCCATCTACATTCATAATACATTTGAAAACTGAAAGAAAATATGTTATTTTATTACAAAAAAAGAAAAGTTATATGGATTTTTTATCAAAACAAAAAGAGACTATCGTGGCCATCGCCACTCCCCCCGGGGAAGGGGCGATTTCCATTATCAGAATCTCCGGAAAACATTCCTTTACCATCGCCAAGCAAATATTCTCTAAACCTATAGAAAACAGTCCTTCTCATACCATCCATTATGGAAAAATTGTAGATAGAGATAACCAACCTATTGACACCGTATTGCTCCTCCTCATGCGAGGTCCCACTTCATATACCGGTGAAGATAGCGTAGAAATTCATTGTCATGGGGGCTCTCTAGTTACAAGAAAAGTCTTTGAAAGGGTCTTAGAAAGCTCTGCCAGAGCCGCAGAACCCGGAGAATTTACCCTTCGAGCTTTTCTCAATAAAAAAATCGATCTAGCCCAAGCGGAAGCGGTTCAATCCCTCATCGGAGCCAAAACGGATCTAGCTCTTAAGGCGGCAGAAAAACAACTCAGCGGCAAACTCTCTATAACCATTACCCATTTTCAAAAAGAACTGCTCTCCATAGCAGCCATTTTAGAAGCTTGGGTCGATTTTCCGGAGGAAGATTTAGAGTTCATTGCAAAAGAAGATCTTATAGAGCAATTGAAACAACTCATAGAAAAGATGGAAAGGCTTATAGCCTCTTTCTATCAAGGGAAAATATTTTCTGAAGGGTTACAATTATGCATTGTAGGAACCCCTAATGTAGGAAAATCCTCTCTTTTAAACGCTTTAGTTGGAAAAGATCGTGCCATTGTGACTCCTATAGCAGGGACCACTCGAGATCTCATTGAAGAATTCGTTCGGATTGGTTCTTTACCCTTTCATGTGATAGATACCGCCGGCATTCGAAAAACAGAGGAACTTGTAGAAATAGAAGGGATTAAAAGATCCAAAAAAGCGATACAAGAGGCCGATTTCATTCTTCTTGTTTTAGATAGTAGCCGACCGTTAGACGAAGCGGATAAAGAACTCCTTTTCTCTTGCCCCCATGAAAAAACTCTAGTTCTTTGGAATAAAATAGATATTGGAATTCCCCAAGAACAAATACCGGGCAAAGAACCTTTATCCATTTCCATCAAAGAGACCTTAGGTCTTGATACTCTTAAAGAGAAGATTGAAAATATGGTTTGGAAAAATGGACCTCCCTCAAAAGAAGAGCTGGTACTGACAAAAGCCCGTCACAAAGAAGCTTTAGAGCGTTCCAAAGACTTTTGCAACAAAGTTGTAGTAGGGCTAGAAGAAAATCACTTTCCTGAATTTCTATCGATGGATATTCGAGCGGGATTGCAGGAGTTGAATTCGATTCTAGGTTTAGACATAACAGAAGAAATTTTATCTGAAATATTCTCAAAATTCTGTATTGGAAAATGAACAATAAAGAGAAGCAAGCTCTTATACAAAAGCTCTTAGATTTATATTTTCCAAATCCAAAAATCCCTCTTGTTTTTACTGATCCATACACTCTACTAATTGCCACTGTTTTATCCAGTCAAACGACCGACCAAATGGTAAATAAAGTAACCCCTGTTCTTTTTGCCAAAGCCCAAACGCCACAAGAGCTTCTACTTCTCACACCTGAAGAAGTCCAAAACATCATTACACCTTGTGGTCTTTCTAAACAAAAGACTCGACATCTATTTCTCCTATCTAAAATCCTCAAAGAAAAATATCGGGGAAAAGTGCCAAGAACTTTTGCAAGCCTAGAAGCTCTTCCTGGCGTCGGTCATAAAACAGCTTCAGTTGTGCTCGCCTTTGCTTTTCAGAAAGATACTTTTCCTGTGGACAGACACATTCATAGACTGGCAAAACGATGGGATCTCTCTTCAGGAAAAAATGTTTGTCAAACGGAAAAGGATCTAAAACGATTTTTTCTTAAGAAAGAGTGGAACAAAATCCATTTACAGATGATTCTCTTCGGGAGAAAGTATTGCCAGGCTAAAAGGCATAGCCCTACTAAGTGCCCTATTTGTAGACATCTACCGTAGAGACACCTAAAGACTGTCCGAAAAGGCCTCTAACTTCTATTCCTTTTCTAGACATCTCTATGAGATCATTATCAAAACGAATGGTATCTTTTAAAAAAAGAAGAACAAGAGTAGAGCCCCCAAAAGAAAAATACCCTTTTTCATCCCCTTTTTTACATTCTTGATTAGGAATAAAAGTTTGGTGGATGCTTCCTACATTCGTAGCCCCAACTTCAATCCAGAGGACCTCTTGAAAGATTTCGGATGCACTAAGTAAAGATATATGCCATTGAAATTACTATCCTTAAAGACCCTTTCTTTCAGCATACTCTCTCAAACGTCGCTCTTGAGCAGGAATAGATTGACCCTCTTCCTGTCCTCTGCTCGAGACTCTAGCCAGCAAGATTTCTTTCATGATTTCTTAGCCTTATAAGCCTGTTGGGGGTGATTTGGACTCTCAGGAAATAGATATTCCAGAACTCCCTCGTCAATCATTCTCGAAATGTAACGTTTGCGTAAATGGTCTGAATCACGTTGAAGGATTTCCACTAATTCAGGGAGTTTTAGAGGGCTTAAAACGCACAATTGTGTGATAACCGTTCTTATTTTTTGAGTGGAAGTCCTCTTGCCAATTTCTTGTAATGCTTTCACCAAAGCTTTTGGTAAAGGCGGAAAGTCCTGAGGTATACCTGGTATTGAAGCCATTATGCCCGGAGCAGCAGTCGTAATGCCCGGAGCTACAACCTTTATGTCCGGAGTTAACAGTTTGTTAGTAGGAACATAGAAAGTAGTATTCCCTCTCCCCTTTTGCTCTAAAAGTCCGAGATCTCGTAGACGTCGTAAATGAGTGCTAGCAGTTAGGGTGTCCACTGCATTAATTGTCCGATATTCTGCATTAGAGATCGCGCCCTTTTCTCTTAGAATAATAAGAGTACGAGCCTCTTCATCTGTTAAATTAAGCTCTTTGAATGACTGAAGCCACTGGATATCTCGCTTGTCGAAGAGATGGTGAGGAAGTAGAGTCAAAACGAATAGATTGCTAGATCGATCCGACTCAATCAACGGGACTGAAAGATTTGCTTTTCTCATCTCATCGCGCATCGTTCCGATACCCGTCCCTTTGGCCTCCGCATAATGAATATCACGAAACACCTGAGCGATAATAGGATTTCTCAGCATAGATCCAGGCAAACCCAATTGCTCCTGAGGTTTTAAAGAGTAACCCACATTGCGAAATTCTGTACGGTTTGCATATTTGATAATTTGTACGGGACTGGTAGCTCTATAATCCTTATGCATTAATGCATTGACCACAGATTCTCGAATAACTTTCCGGGGAATGATAGGGTTGTCCCTTCTCCTTATTTCATCCTCTTCTAAGGCAAAAACTTGTGGAATATCTGTCATGATTTGATTAATAAGACGGGGAATACCCGTGATGAGAGCCTCACACATTTCAAAAGCTGTATACCGTTTCTCTGAATCAGTAATCCACTCCCTCCCTTCCACAAGCATATAATCTACTTGATTCTTGAGAGGAAATAGCCGCCTGAGCGCCATTTGATTTCCAAAGAGAAGAAGTCCGCCTATTGTGGGCAGAGTAACACCATTTTCGGTCTCAATCGCGCGAACGGCTTTCAATAAGTCTACATCGCTATAAAATAACTCGGGAGCATCTGATTTGATTTTGGCTCTTTCATATCGGTACCGTTTAACAGCCTCCGGCTCAAAGTCTGCAAAAGAAGCGTTTTCAACAAGAGTCTCGTCGTATTTCCTTTTTGAGCGAAGCTGGTAGAGCAAATCTAAATCTTCTCGAGTACATAGCTGGTCTGAAGATCCAATACGCCGATAAGCGCCTACCTCCACTCCATGTTTTTTAATAAAAACAGGCTTCTCATGAGTAGTTGCCTCGCTAATATAAACCAAAAGAACAGTTCCCAGATCATGGAAGATCGTTTTGATCGTAGGTCGAATGGGAACACTAAATAATTCGCGACATTGGGAGGCGATATTTTGCTGAAGCTGGTCCGGATCACAAACCCCGGTAATAATGTAT
>JBAXUO010000033.1:0-11139 GCA_037129625.1 Chlamydiota bacterium | reverse complement strand
CAATGATTGTCCATGACGGCGCTCTAATTGAGGTTATTGAATTTCAGAAAAAGCCTTAAAGATCTTGCATTAGCCTGGTTTTTGAGCACTGACATGCAATGAATATCCAATAAACACAAGATCTCCAGGGGCATTTTTAGCAGTCTGAGTAATATCCTGCACAAATTCTTGGGCTCTATCCTCAGACAATCCTGTCCCATGCGGGATCCATCCCATCAACCAATCACACATTTCTTTTTGATTTTTAAAAACGCTTTCCTTTGCTTTTACTTGAACATCATTGGTTACAAAGCCACATTTCTCCAACAAAGGCATAATTGTTTCAGGGCTTTGACCTTGAAAATGGGCCTTGCTTGATTGAAGCACCTTGTGCCACTTTGGGCTTTCCATAGCCTTCAAAGCAGGAGTTTTATCTGATGTAAGCATCTCGATATATAAGTGCCCACCAGGTTTTAGCGCTGCATAGATATTTTTAAGCGCTTTGAACTGGTCATCAATCCAATGGAAGGCAGCAAAACTTATTGCTCTGTCAAATCTATTTTTAGCTTCAAACTTGGTGCTGTCAATGCATTCAAACGATAGATTGGAAATATCGCTAAAAGATTTTTGAGCTTCATGGATCATGTTTGCGGAGATATCAATACCAAGAACTTTACCTTTAGGTATGCGTTTTGCTATTTCAAAGGTTAGACGTCCATCACCGCACCCAACATCAAGAACAATTTCATCTTCTTTGAATTGCATCGCATTAAGGACTTCCATGCCTCTTTGAAATTGCTTGCTAGAATTTTTTTTATAATACTCTGCATTCCAACGATCCGTGTTTTTTAGATTCTTCATATTTTTTCTACTTTCTTTGTTTCAAGCTTTATAATAAAAAATCTGACCTTTTATAAATAAGAAAACAAGCGTCTCTTCACCTTTTTCGGTAAAAAAGATCCACACTTCTTCCAATAAACGATTGTTTTAATTCTATCTATTCCATAAATCTTGGACCATTAATATCTCTCGTCCAAGTTTCTCTTTTTCTATTCTTCCGTCCCAGTAAACAACCATCATGTAAATGGCCAGCAAGAGCCCCAAAAATTGCTTTCTTCCCTAAAATTAAAACATGGCAAAAAAATATTTATCGGTAATGTTAAAACCAAGGGCAAAATAGCATTTTTGTGCAGGAATATTTTCTTTACCTGTAAAAATAACAGCATTCCTTGCGCCCTTATTCTTCATGTAGGAAATCAAATGCGAACAAACTGCTTTTGCAAATCCCCTTTTTTGAAATTTTGGATCTGTAACAACTCCCAAAATTTGAAAGGCTTTTATAGCCATACCATTACTAGAGGCTATACAAACAATTTGGTCTTCTATTTCCAAGCAAAACATTACGCTGGAAGATCGTACCCTCAAGCGTTCCGCTTCGGTAATAGGTTCTGCTTTAGAGGCCCCGTGAAGCTGCCTCATTAACAATACCACAGTATCCTCGTCTTTTTCCTCCACAGCCCGAATTTTTCCCTCTTTACATACATAGGGCTTAAAATCATCCATTTTGAGTTCTAAAAAAAACTGCTCAGGAGGACTCTTTGACACCATTCCATTTGCGACAAACACTTCATAAGCCGGCTTTGCCATATCTGCCATACCAAGCAAAGCAGATATAGAATGTTGTTTTATAACAACTTTGGCAAATTCAGTGGAGGCCTCGGCATTTTCTGAAAAAATACTAACCGATCCAAAAGAAGGATAGTATCCACATACGCCAACCATTTTACCCTTTAGCTTGGCAACATACACAAAAGAAGGCAGAGAAGATTCTTGCAAATTTCCCACAAGAAAAAGAGCTTTCGTTTCCTGTTCTGCTAAATAACTAATTAGTTCTTTTCGAACTTGGTCATTTCGTAAATCCACTTCGATAATTTGCATACTCACAAGCTCACCCTAAGAAAAATTGGCAATTTTCCCGCAGTTTTTACAAATTCTCTCCAAAAAGAATTTTAGCTTCTCTTTTTCCTCATCTGAAAAGCCCTCGAATATGAATTTATCACAAAGTTCACCAATCAGCCAAATTTTGGCAAGACTTTCCTTCCCTTTTTCTGTGAGGGAAACCCATTTTTTCTCTTCGAGTAAAAGATATTTCTCTTCAATAAGAAAATGTAAAAGATCATCGCTAGAAACATCCATAATTCCTGCATCATGCAACAATTTTTCTTTGTCTATTTTTCCATCTACATAAACAATCATCATGGCTATAGCCTGATTAGCATCGAAGGGAGTAGACTCTTTTAGTTTCTTATCAAAGACAAGACGATTATATCTAGAGACTACGTAAAAAATATTTCCAAAAGAGCTTTTAATTTTTTCTGTCAACATAGATAAAATCACCTTAGTTTTCATTTCATATAAGCTGATGCCGGCAGCTACCCCAACATTCAAAGATTCCATATCCCCTGACATAGGAATGTGAATTCTTAAATCAGCAAGATCTGTCATTTCTTTAGAAACTCCCATAGTTTCATTTCCAAAAACGATAGCGATAGGTCTTTTTCCTATTTTTGAAAAAGATAGATTCTGGGAGTCTTGTAAAGTCGTGACTACAATCTGATAGCCCGCATTTTTTAATGATCTCACAGCTTCTGTTGCCGAAGAAAATCTTTGAAGAAAAGAAGAAAAAACAGCTCCTCTGGAAGCGTCTATAGTTTTCTTGTAAAAAAAATCAAAATCACTTTCTGTTGAAACAAACTCACGAATACCAAAAGCCTTTGCTGTACGGACAATGGTTCCCACATTTCCGAAATCCTTAACGCTATCAAAAACCACAACAATTTCTTCTTTTAGAAAAGACTCTTTGGGATAAGAAGCGACTGCCACAAAAGGAATCAAATAAGTAGTGTCAGAGATTTTTTTTAAGATTCCATCAGAAACAAAATAATGAGGAATATTTAAAATTTTCTCAAGAAAAGGATCTTTTCGACATCGATCATGGATAAAAATGTATTCTATGTTACAACTTCCAGAAAGAGCCCAAACGATAGCCTCTTGTCCTAAAATCAAAAACTTCTTATGAAAAACCCTCATTTTGGAAGAATGCAAATCTCTTGCTAGAACGACTCTTTCATCTTTGATAGATTTAATATCATTTTCCATATTCATCCAAAAAATATCCGAAAAGCTTCTTCAGAATGTTGAATATTTTATTCCTTTCTAAGGGACACTATATCTCTTAAAAAGCTAAAAGACAAGAGCTATGGCACAGTTTGTAAAAGCCCCACCCAAGGAGTGGATCGAACATAGACAAGATAATCTCTACGAAACCCTAATCAAAAACACTAAAACCTCAGCCTTGGCGTTTAAAAGATATTTTAGGATCAATAGAAATGAAGCCAATACCTGGCGACTGTGTATTAGAAAACGGAAAGCTCATTGAATGTAAAAGAAAGCGCGTTCAGAACTTTTAACTGGACAAAACATAAATACTGTCTTAAAATTTTTTTATTTCTAAATATTAGGTAGCGTTTTTATGGCTAAAAAACCCTCTTTCATTCCTGAGGCCTCACAAAATCTCTCTATTCCAAAAGGCTTTCTCAAAGTTTTTGCGGCATTAAAGCAAAAGATCCAAGAGGCTCGTCTTAGCACTGCCATATGTGTAAACCAAAAGCTTATACAGCTATATTGGGAAATAGGGGAAGTTATTGTTGAAAACCAAAAAACTCAAAAATGGGGGACTCGAGTCCTTGAGAGCTTGGGATACGAATTGCAAAAGTCATTTCCAGGAATGGCGGGATTTTCTAGGGCTAACTTATTCAAAATGAGGGCATTTTATCTAGGTTATGAAAAAGTCTCACAAGCCGTGAGACAATTTAAGGATCTTCCGATCGCTCAAATACCATGGGGACATAATATCATTTTGATTACCAAGATAAAAGATGAAAAGGAACGTCTCTGGTATGCCCATATGACTATTGAAGAAGGATGGAGTCGTAAAGCACTAGAAGATGCGATTGTTTCAAAACACTTTCATCGACATGGAAAAGCTATTACAAATTTTAAAGATAGACTTCCAGAACCACAATCTCAATTGGCTCAAGAAGTTCTAAAAGATCCTTATAACTTTGACTTTCTTGAGTTAATGGATGGATATAAAGAGCGCGAATTAGAGCAAGGACTAATTGATCATATTCAACAATTTCTGATTGAATTAGGACAGGGGTTTGCTTTTGTAGCTCGTCAATATCCTCTTGAAGTTGACGGAGATGACTATTATATCGATCTGTTATTCTATCATCTTAAGCTTCGCTGCTATTGCATCATTGAGATTAAAACAACTGACTTCAAACCTGAATATGCTGGAAAAATGAATTTCTATTTGTCTGCTATTGATGATTTCCTCAAGAATCCTACAGACAATCCATCGATTGGGCTGATCCTATGCAAAACCAAAAAGCAATTTACAGCGGAGTATGCGCTGCGCGATATTCGTAAACCGATGGGAATTTCCCAATATGAGGGGATCATCACCAAATCTTTGCCGAAACGTTTCCAGTGTTCTCTTCCATCGATTCAGGAGATTGAGGCTGAATTAGCAAGACCTTCTCTAAATTCGAGAAAGAAACCTGACAAAAAGAAATAACCCATTCGTTTCATTTATAACATCAGAGGAACTTCTAAACATTATTTAAAAATGAATATTTGAATGTAACCTATTCAATTCTAAGAGATTACGGAAGAGGTGGGATTCGAACCCACGGTACGCTTTCGCGCACACACGCTTTCCAAGCGTGCTCCTTAAGCCACTCGGACACTCTTCCTTAAGGAATAAGGCACAAGTTTACCAAAGAAAAGAATTGCAATGAAAGGAAAAAATTCTTCCACTTGAAAAAATTCTCCAGAAGAGAAATAGTAAAAGAGTAATTTATGGTTTTTGGATGAGAGTTTTATTCGGATTTACTATTTATATTTTGACATGTTGCGGGTCTCCCATACAAAAAGAAAAAAAACCTTCTATTTTAGTCACCATTTCCCCTTATGATACTTTTGCCAAAAAAATTGTGGGAAAAACGGTAAAAGTTATTACCTTAATTCCCTCAGGTGGCAATCCACATAATTTTTCTCCAACCTCTAAGCAGATGGAAAAAACCCTCAAAGTTTCGGCGTGGTTTTCACTTTATGAAAGTTCCGAGCAAAAAATGTTCCCATTATTTCAAACGCTTCTTTCCTCTATACAAATTGTTGATCTATGCCAATCAATTGACTTGATACAAGAAAAAGATGGGGGGGATTTTGATCGACATGTATGGCTTAACCCAAAGCTAGCTAAACAGCAAATCATCCTGATGACTAACACATTAAAAAAATTATTCCCAAAACATAGTTCACTGTATGAAGAAAACCTCTCCAAAGTATCCGCTGATCTAGATCGTTTGGATAAAGAAATCGCTCATATTTTAGCTCCTCACAAAGGGAAAACTATTTTAGTCTCTCATCCCGCATTCAGCTATCTATGCAAAGAATATTCCTTACAGCAACTCTCTGTGGAGCAAGGAGAACAAGACCCCCTTGCTAAAACACTGGGATCTATGCTTAAAACCATCAAAAAAGAAGCTATTTCTGTCGCTTTTGCACAAGCTCAACATAACAACACAGGTCTTCTATATATAGCTCATATGCTAAAACTCCCGGTGCAGACGGTCGATCCCTATTCTGCCAACTATGAAGAAAATCTTAAAACCATATCACAACTGATTGCAGAAAATGGACGTCATTGAAGTTAAAAATCTCTATTTTTCCTATGACACAGCTTCCATATTGGAAAATGTTTCATTCAAAATCCCTGAAGGAAGTTTTATTGGGGTTATTGGCCCTAACGGAGGAGGAAAGACCACTTTACTAAAACTATTACTTGGTTTTTTGCCTAAAGAAAAAGGATTCATCCACGTTTTAAAAAGAAATCCCACAAAAGGAAATCCCAAAGTAGGTTATGTCCCTCAATTTTTCCCAAAAGATAAGGATTTTCCCATTTCCGTTCTAGAAGTGATCCTTTTAGGGGCTCTTGAGCAGGCTTCTTGGAGAGGGTTTCCTCCTTATCTTCATACTAAAGCTTTGGATCTTTTAGAAAAATTGCAACTTGGCAATTTTTCCAAACGACCTTTTGGTTCTTTATCAGGGGGGCAAGCACAACGGGTTCTTTTCGCTAGAGCTCTCATTAATGATCCCGATCTTTTAATTTTGGATGAACCGACAGCGCATATTGACAATGAAGCAGAAAAAATCATTTTACAACTACTCTTAGAGATAAAAAGAAAAAAAACTATTTTGATGGTAACCCATCATCTATCAACGATTGTTCAAGAAGTTGATGCGGTTCTATCGGTTCAAAAAAAGGTGTTATTTTTGGAACCCAAAGAGATTTGCGAACACTTTGCCCTTGGTCTTTTTCATGAACCCCTTATAGACCAAAAACCCCACCATCTTCACGAGGAATAACATGCTATCTTTTTTTTCAGCTATGTACAGTAATCCCTTTTTACAAATGGCATTATGTACCGCGATTTTAGCCTCGATTGCTAGTGGTTTAACAGGTCCATACATAGTGACAAAAAAAATGGCATCGATTAGCGGAAGTCTGGCTCATACGATATTGGGGGGGATTGGACTTTTTCTTTTTCTGAAATATGAATGTCACATGGCATTTGCAGATCCTATCTACGGAGCCTTTCTAGCAGCTATTCTTTCCGCGCTTGTGATGGGATGGATCCATCAAAAGTATCCTCACAAAGAGGATATGATTTTAGCGGCAATTTGGTCATCCGGGATGGCAATCGGCGTTCTTTTTGTATCAGCTATCCATGGGTATCAAGGAGATTTTTCAGATTATCTTTTTGGAAATATTCTTATGGTGGCTCCCAAGCACCTTCTTCTTTTAGGACTTTTAGATCTTTTGATCGGAATTGTGATTTTCTTTTTTTATTATCCCTTTTTGGCTATTTGTTTTGATGAAGAACAAACTTTTTTGCAAGGTCTTTCTGTATCTAAGTTATATATTTTTTTACTTCTTCTCATTTCCCTTTCCATTGTCTTGCTTTTAGAGGTTTTAGGAGTGATTTTATGTATTGCTTTATTAACGATTCCAGCAACCATAGCCTCCCTTTTCACCTATCGTCTTCGTTGGATTTTACTATGGTCTATCGTAATTTCTCTTTTCTGTAATTTCCTAGGTATTTTCATCTCGTATACTTTAGATATATCTCCTGGAGCGACCATTGCCTTGACCGCGGCAGCCCTTTATTTACTAGCGCTTTTAACCAAAAAAAAATTTTTCTTGCTAATGAAAAAAAATCGACAATTGTCTTAAATCTTTTCTCTCGTTACAATCAAACTACAAAACACAATTTCTTTCTTTTCTGGTGAGAGGAAATGCAAGGAGGCATTATGTACGCAATCATTGAAACGGGTAGCAAACAATACAAGGTCCAGGAAGGTGACATTATAGATGTCGAATTACTCGGAAACACAGAAGGCAAGGTTCTTTTTGACAAAGTTCTTTTTCTAGAAGATGGGAGTGCTCTACAAGTTGGAACGCCCCATGTAGCAAACTGCAAGGTAGAAGGAGAGCTTTTAGGAATTGTAAAAGGGCCAAAACTTGTGACTTATAAATATCGTCGACGTAAAAATTCGAGAAGAAAAAAAGGTCACAGACAAAAGTATACAAAAGTAAAGATCACAGCAATTCAAAAGGTTTAGACAATGGCACATAAGAAAGGTCAAGGTTCAACACGTAACGGTCGCGATTCCCAATCGCAAAGGCTAGGAATAAAGGCCTCCCAAGGCCAATTTGTTTCTGCTGGCAGCATTATAGTTAGACAACATGGGACTAAATGGCACCCTTCCAAAAACATTGGTGTAGGAAAGGATTTCACTCTTTTCGCTCTTGTAAGTGGAACGGTTTCTTTTTTAAAGTCCAATAAGACCTATGTTTCTATAGTCCCTCAAGAGTCTACATCCCCTACCTAAAGAGGCAGGGGTCTTGAATTCACTTGAAGCAAGGGCGCTAAAGTTAATTAAATGACAAATGATCCTTTTTCTAAAGAAAAGGGTCTTTTTGTCGCAAAAGAAGTAAATTGAAAACCCCTCTTTAATTATCATGTTTATAGATCAAGTAAAGCTTACACTGACTGCCGGTAAAGGGGGAGATGGGATCATAGCTTGGCGACGGGAAAAATATATTCCCAAAGGAGGCCCCTCCGGTGGAAGCGGCGGTAAAGGGGGATCTATTATTCTCAAAGCGGACCCACAAGTTTTTTCATTAGAATCTTTTCGTAATAGCAGCATCATTAAAGCGGATAATGGAGCTCCCGGTGGATCTAACAACAAAACCGGAAGAACCGGAAAAGATCTTATTATTTCCGTTCCTGTAGGAACTCTTGTCAAAGACCCCAGTACCCAAGAAGTTTTTTTTGATTTTGTAAGTTCAGATCAAACCTTTACCCTCTGTCTAGGCGGTGTAGGGGGAAGAGGCAATTATCAATTCAGAACGCCCACTAATCAAGCTCCAACTAAACACACACCCGGACGATTCGGCGAAACGAAAAAAATTGAATTAGAGCTTAAACTTCTAGCCGATGTGGGTCTAATCGGGATGCCAAATGCAGGAAAATCCACTCTGATAGAAGCCATCACAGATATCCCTGTAAAAATTGCCCCATATCCATTTACTACTCTAAAACCTAATTTAGGCCTTATCGAATTTGAAGACTATTCACGTATTCTTTTGGCGGATATTCCTGGAATCATTGAAAAAGCGCATTTAAATAAGGGTCTCGGACTTTCCTTTTTAAGACACATTGAAAGGACTGAAGTTTTACTTTTTGTGATTGACATCTCTCCTCAAGAAGGTAGAGATCCCAAGGAAGATTTTCTCACCTTGCAAAATGAAATCGCCTCCTATGATCCCGCACTTTTGCAAAAACCATTTCTCGTCGCATTAAATAAGATAGATGAAATGGGAGCAAAAGAGCGTGGGGAAGACTTCGAAAAGAACATTTCACTCCCTCCAAAAACTCTTTTTACTATTTCTGCTCTTACCGGAGAAGGTATTGATTCACTTTTATTAGCGATAAAAGAGAAATCTCAAAAAAACGGAAAAAAATTTCTATAGACGCCTTTAAAGTAAATAATTTCTATTTTTGCTTATACTTCGACTTCAAAAACAAATCTAAAGAAATTCTATAAGCAGCATTTCTATTCCAAAAACCCAACTTACATAGCAGTCACAATCCAACATCACTACGTTTCCATCCCAGTCATCTCTTGCAAAATTCGAGGGTTCTCTCATTTTTTGCCCAAGCAAGGATGTTCTTCCAGAAATCTCCAAATAGATTTCCTTTACCCCAACGTTTTTTCAGGAATAGGTTCTTTATCGAGAACTAGGTAAATCCCCCCACCCATAATACAAAGACCCCCAAGAAGGGTCCAAATATCGGGGATCTTACCCCAGATCAAAAAGTCAGGAATGCCACTAAAAAGAACAGAAAGATAGGCAGAAAATCCAATTTTGGTAGCACTCACATAGGAATAGGCTTTGGTTATACAGAATTGATAGAGGAATGCAAAAAAACCTGTAAGAATAAGACTCATCCATAACCAAAAATTTGCAATAGGAGTCCAAGAAATTGCCATCGGAACAAAAGAAATACAAAGAGACCCGAGAAAGAAATATCCGATAATTCTCTCTGAAGGCTCAGTTTTCGAGAGCTTTTGGACTAAAAGTAAAACTCCAGCTCCCGTAAACCCAGAAAAAAGGCCTATCATTCCATCCAAATTGAAAAAAGAAAATCCGGGTTTCAGGATACACATCACACCAAGAAAACCAACGATTGCGGCTACAAACCTTCCACTGGGAACCTTTTTTTGATAAAAGATCAGTAAAAGAAAAGGGACAAACAGTGGAATCGTATTGTAGAGGAGAATCGCATCGACCAAAAAGAGATGTTTGGTTGCGTAGTAGCTACAATACAAAGTAATGGTTCCCACTAAAATGCGCATGAAATGCCAAAAAGGGGTTTTTGTTCTAAGAGAGACCTTTTTTTTCCATAGGATGGGGAGGATCAAGATAACACAAATCAGGGATCGAAAAAAAACAATGGTTTGGTTATTAGCTTCTGAAGAGAGTTTGACGCATGTTGCCATTGCAACATAGCAAACGGCAGCTAGAAGGCCATAAAGAAGTCCTTTTTTTTCTAAGTCCATATATTTCCCTTGCTAGGCATAAGGATAACATAGTAGAAGATATCCTGCCTAATTCCCAATGAAAAACAGTTATTTATTCATGAAGATTGATAATAAATGATCGTTTATCAATAATGAAACTCGTAACAAAAACAGGAGCATCCTATGCACAAAATTCAAAAAGTCAGTCAAATCTTTCGATTCCTTTTTCTTGCCATTATGATCCTTATGCCATTTTTCACCATCAGCTACTGGTATACCGGTAACTCCATAGGATTAATTGTACCCGCCTCATGGACAGAATTTTTACAATCCCAAGGGTGTACGCTCGGTCATAATTCCGAGCTCTATGTCTATACAGCGCTTACTTCAGGACAAAAATTTTTTGCTTTTCTTACCAGTCTTATTCCCTTAAGCATTAGCCTGATCATTCTTTATTTTTTAGTTAAGCTTTTTTCCTTATATGAATCCCTCATCATTTTCACGGAAAAAAATGTAAAATTGATTAGAAACATTGGATATACGATCTTATTTGGAGAAGCGCTCCATTTCATTATCTATGAGCCTCTTTTTTCACTAGCGGTTACCTTTTCCAATCCCCCAGGACAAAGAATGATCAAGATATCTATCCAGGGTGAAAATATTGCTTGGATTTGTGCAGGCTTTTTGCTTATTCTGATTTCGTGGATCATGAATGAAGGAAGGAAGCTACAAGAAGAACAGGAACATATTGTTTAGGAGATTTGTATGCCAATCATAGTGAACCTAGATGTTGTTCTTGCCAAAAAGAAAATGCGATCTTAAGATCTTTCCGATGCGATTGGAATATCGGAACAAAATCTATCGATTTTGAAAACCGGAAAAGCCCGAGCGATTCGGTTTAGTACTTTAGAAGCTATCTGCAACCATTTGGAGTGCCATGTG
>JBAXUO010000032.1:0-11162 GCA_037129625.1 Chlamydiota bacterium | reverse complement strand
ACCCTTGAATCCCCCAGTTCCTTCTCTTTCCAGTACCGCTTCGGTTGTGGCTTTGACATTTGCATCAATTGTTCCTGTGAGCTCTTCAAGTCCTTCATCTACTGTCTCATCGATAATTACTGCACCATCAGCATCTAGTTTGCCACCACCTCCACCATCTTTTTTCTCGAGTTTACAGCCTATTCCTGGCTTGCCTCCGGCTTTACAGGCATATGTTCCGAAAGCTGGATTGTCTTTACAGGCGCCTTATATTCCATATTCAACATCATCTTCTTCCTCGACAACAAGTAGTTCTTCTTCAAGTTTAAATTCACTTCCTCCACCTCTCGGTTATGTGCCGAATACAAATCCTATAATTCCCCCTAGTTCTGTACTGCCGTTAGAGAGTTCTTTGCTTTGTCTTCCGCCACCTTCACAATTTTTTGGGCCTTCATATCGGACTCAGTTACAAGAGGATGAGGCAATGGCTGAAAAACTTGATAGGGAATTAAATCGAACGCTTTCACCTGTCCCAGAAAAAGAAACGGAAGGGGATGAAGCCTTCGCCAGACGTCTTGATGAGGAAGAAAAATCAATAGAAAAGCCTCGAACTCCTTCTCCAACAAGGCCAACGAGTCCTTTTCAGGCGAACCCTGCGGAGGAGGGCATTACTCAAGAAGAATTGGATGCTCAAGGAGCCTTACTGCTCCAAATTCGCCAGAATTCTTTAGCTACTCCAAGAGCAGCGTCACCTGTTGAAGAGAAAGAAAGGCCAACGAGCCCTTTTCAGGCGAACCCTGCGGTTATTCTGCCAGAGGGTGTTTCTCAAGAAGAGTTTGATGCGCAAGAAGCCTTACTGCTCCAATTTCACCAGAATTCTTTAGCAGCTCCAAGAGCAGCGTCTCCTGTTGAAGAAAAGCCAAAGAGCCCAGCAGCTCCTTCATTAGCTTTTCCTGGGTCAGTACCAGCCTCTCCACCTTCACCTCCAAGAGCAGAACAACATCTACCTCCAACTCCTCCAAAAGCAACCGGCGGTGTTTGGAACTGGTTATTTGGTTCTAAAAAATAATAAAAAATAATTACTACCTTGCATTGTCCATGCAAGGTAGTTTTGTTTAAACTTTTTACTGATCCTTTGTGAAAACTTGTAATCCTGTCTGAATTTCAAAATCCATCCGAAGCGGACAAGTTTCTATTTCTCTACAATCAAGACATTTCTTTAAACCCATTTGCAGGGCACAGGTACGTAAAGAACACTTAGAACAATACCCACAATGGACCCCGTCTTTTAAGCATCCCACACAGTTAATCATCTCTTTAGTAAATGGATGATTATACTTAACAGCCCACTCTTTCGCAGTCTTTTCGCGTAGAGTATCATCATTATTTTCCCAGGCAATATTTGCCGGGCATTCATCGCAATTTAACCCACAAACTCCAAAGTTTTCCATAATCCTCACTTTTCTTTTTTAAAAAAGAGTAAAATATAGAAAAAATAAGTTCTAGAAAAAAGAGCTTTTGCATAAAATGGGCTTATCAGAACGGACGAGTCCGTTTTTAGGAGCCGGAAATGAAAACTAAAGATGAAGAAATTCTCCATATCGCTGCACAAATGTTCGCAGACAAAGGATATGAAAAAATGGATGTCCAAAAATTGGCCGATGCCCTCGGCATCGGAAAAGGTACCGTGTATCGTCACTTCTTTTCTAAACAAGAACTTTTCCTCGCCACTGCCGATCGTGTCATCCAGTTACTGGGCCAAAGCATCGAAGAGCAAAGTGTAAATATAACCGACCCTATCGAAAAAATGAAAAAAGCTTTTAAAGCCTTCTTTGCCTTTTTCGAAAAACATCCAGCTTTAGCCGAAATGCTTATACAAGATAGAGCTGTCTTTAAAGAAAGACAAGACCATACCTATTTCCAATACCGTGAGCAAATGGCAAAAAAATGGCAAAACTATTTCGAAGAACTCATCCAAAAAAAAATACTTCGGAATATATCTGCAGAAAAAATGGTGCATGTCTTTACTACATTTTTATACGGTGCCCTCTATGTTCGTTTTTTTACTGAACATCAGTATGCCTCCTTCCAACAGGCTGAGGATGCTTTAGATATGATTTTTAATGGAATACTTAATACAAAGGAACTGTAAATATGAAATTTCGATTCTTTCTTATAATAACTATTTTGACCTTTACTTCTATCCAAGCAGAAGAAACCTATGCACTCGATGAATGTTTGGATATGGCTCGATCCTATAGTAAACGAATCGAAGCTACAAAATCTCAGATCGATGTGGCAGAAGGTTTGAAAAATGAAGCCAGATCCTATCTTCTCCCACATATAAATGTGGACGGAAGATACGAAATTAAAAATGGATCTAGAGACTTTAGCGCTTTCTCTGAATATGGAGGTTCCTTCTCTACAAAAACTATCGGAGTATCAGCTAACCTTTTGTTATTTGATGGCTTCTCCGCTTGGAATCAATTTCAAGCCGGAAAATGGGGCGTGGTCGCTTCCCAAAAAAATCTAGAAAAAGCTTTTATCCATTTAGAGGAAGAAGTGAAAATTGCTTACTTTCGAGTCCTCGAAACAGATAAAGGGGTTCATGTTGTAGAAGATTCTATCAAAACCCTTAGACAACAACTCAAAACGGTAGAGGATTTTTTTGAGCAGGGTATGGTTGCTAAAACAGATGTCCTCTCTGTCGAAGTGCAATTAGCAGAAAAGAGAAAAGCCCTCCTCAGAGCCTATAATGAAAGAATCCAAGCACGCATGAATTTGAATCGTCATATCGGAAAAGATCTTTTACACTCTTTCCTGTTACAAGAAGTATGCATGCCAACTCTAAAGAGTCTTTCTTCAGATAATTTGCATCGTTATGCTCTTAGCCATCGCCAGGACATCAAAGCCCTGAAAGCTCAAATTGAAGCTTTGGAATCAAGATACCGAGCGGCTCTCGGTTCTTACGGACCCAAATTATTTGCTTTTGGTGGCTATAATCGGGTGGAAAATACGATTCCTCAAGAACCTCATCAACCTAAACCTAATAAAAATTGGATCTCCGGGGGCGTAGGACTTCAGTTTCCTCTATACGAAGGTGGTAAAACCAGTGCAGAGGTGAAAAAAATTAAAGGTCAAATATCTGAAGCTAAAGCGAATTTAGAAGATTTGGAATTAGGCCTCCTCATGGAAGTGAATAATGCCTATTTTCAATGGCAAGAACAATATGCCGGAATAGCTATTGATAAAGTCGCTCTAAGTTGCGCTGAAGAAAATCTTCGATCTACAACCGATCGATATGCTCAAGGATTGGTTTCTATTAACGATCTTTTAAAGGCAGAAGAGCAACTGAGCCACGCTCGCATGAACAGTAATCGTACCTTGTATCGTTATCATATGGCACATGCTCATTTGATAAGTGTAGTCGGGGGCATTTCGGAGGGAAAATGAGTAATAAATGGTTTTTTTGTATTTTAGGTATTTTTATTTCAACCGGTTTTGCTAATCAACCAACAAAGGGAGGCTTAGAAAAACCCTATCCCATTGTAGGTAATTTAAAACCTCTACATCAAACGAAAATCGGAACCCAAGTCTCAGGCCGGGTAAAAGAAATTTTTGTGGATATGGGAGATAGCGTGACAAAGGGTCAAGTCTTGGTTTCTTTAGATCCTGTTTTTTTACTTATCGAATTAAAAAAACTTACGGCACTCTATGAAATGTCTCAAGCCTCTTTTGAGGAATCCGATTTAGAAATGCATCGATTACAACCCCTGTGGGAAAAAAATCCCCCCTCGATCTCTAAAAAAACCTTTGAAGATGCTCAGATCCGCTTGAAACTACGTAAAGCTCAAATGGATCAGTCTTTTGCAGATTTGCAAAATACCAAGCAAAGACTCTTAGAAATGGATATAGTAGCTCCTTATGCCGGGAAAGTGGTTAAGCGATGTGTTGATTACGGGGAATCCGTTACGACGATGCCGGCTGTGACCGTCGCTGAGATGATAGATGATTCGAAACTTATATTTGAATTTTCTCTTCCTCAAGATTTAGTGGGACAAATTGATGAAAATACAAAACTTAGTCTAGAAGTATCCGGCTTTACAAAGCCCTATTTGGGAACTGTCAAAATATATTCTCCTCTTGTCGAAGAATCTACCAGAACATTTCGGTGCCAAGCCTCCATCGACAATACAGATGGAAAAATGCACTCGGGCCTTTTTGCAAAAGGCATCTTATATCTTAAAGGAAGATCAACCTCTTTTCATGCCCCCAAAACAGCCTTTGTTCAGGAAAGGGGCAAATGGTTCGCTAAGGTTAAAGAAAACGATGTGACAGTGTTAAAGCCCGTAGAATTAAGCTTTGTGGGAGAATCGGAAGTGGAGATTCAAAGCGGTCTTCAAGAACAAGATAATTTAATTATAGAATAATAAAGAGGCTTACGTGTTTATTACCAAGAGTTCGATCCAACGACCTATCTTCATGACAATGGTGCTTATAGCCATTGTCCTTTTTGGTGGAATTAATTTTTTTCGGATGGGCATAGATTTATTTCCTAAAGTAGAAATTCCGGTGGTTACCATTATTTCTATTTTACCCGGAGCCGATCCGGAGTCTATTGAAACGACAGTTTCAGATCCTATCGAAGAGGCTATTTCTACTGTCAGTTCGATTAAAAGCATCCGGTCAAAAAGTGGAGAAGGGGTTTCTCAAGTCATTATTGAATTTGAACTCGAAAAGGATATTAACGTAGCTTTCCAAGAGGTTCAAGCCAAAGTGGGGGCGATTCGATCCAAGCTTCCTAGTGATCTTGTTTCTCCTGTGATTCAAAAGTTTGATTTTGATGCCTTGCCTGTTTTATCGGTGTTTTTATCTGCTCCTCTTTCGATTGATGTCTTCACTAATCTAGTCAATAAAGAGATCAAGGAAGTTTTGCAGCGGGTTCCTAATGTGGGGGAAGTTAAATTAATAGGTGGCCGGGAGAAAAAGATGTGGCTTTTTCTCGATCGAAACCTTTTAGAGAGCCATCAAGTTACTATTGCTGAGGTAGAACAGTCGTTACGGATGCATCATTTGGAGATACCCGGAGGCAGAGTTCAAACGAAATCTTTAGAAATGCCGGTGAAAGTGAAAGCCGAATTTTCTTCTAAAGAAGATTTTGACAATTGGATTGTTGCTTACAAACAAGGGGCTCCTATACGGATTCGGGATTTGGGATCTGTGGAAGAAGGCTTAGAAGAAGAGCGAAGCATTTCAGAGTTTAATTCGACATCTGCTATGGCTCTTTTGATAAAAAAACAATCCGGTACAAACACTGTAGAAGTGGCTGAGGCAGTAAAAAAAGAATGTATTCGTTTGCAGGGTGTTTTAGAGAAAAAGGGGGTTCATTTACAAGTAGCCCAAGACAACTCTCTATATATTCACAAATCGGTAGATGAGGTGTATTTTCATCTTCTGTTTGGTGGTGGTCTAGCTGTATTAATTGTTCTTCTTTTTTTACGAAATTTTCGAAGCACGATTGTTTGTGCTTTGGCTCTGCCTACAGCGGTAATTGGGACTTTTTCTTTTATGTATGCGATGGGTTTTACACAAAATATGATGACTCTGCTTGCTATTTCCATTGCCATTGGGCTTCTAATAGATGATGCGATTGTGGTGCAAGAAAACATTATGAGGCATGTAGAGATGGGGTATTCTCCTAAGGATGCTTCTTTGAAGGCTACGGAAGAAATCGCTATGGCTGTGCTTGCGACAACACTTACAGTCGTTGCTGTGTTTGTTCCGGTGGCTTTTGTCAAGGGGATGATCGGAAAGTTTTTCTATCAATTTGGGCTTACGATTGCTTTTGCCGTTCTCATTTCTTTATTTGTTTCCTTCACATTAAATCCGATGTTTTCCTCTCTTTTTTTACGAGAAATTAAGAAAGGAAAAGTCTATTTATTCCTGGAGCGTGTTTTCCAATGGTTGGAAAGAAAATATCATTCTATTATTGAAGTGTCATTGCGATATCGAAAATGGGTGGTTATCGTAGCGCTCATTTCTTTTGTTGGTGCGATATATGTTTCCAAATTCATTCATTTTGAGTTTCGGCCGCAAGAGGATCAAAGTGAGTTTCAGGTATCTGTAGAGCTTCCTAAAGGACAAACGCTTTATAAAACTAAAGAGCTTATGGATAAGGTGAAAGAGAGTCTTAAAGATAAGTCATGGCTTTCTTATACCTTTACGACTATTGGCGGCGATCAGATGCAGAGTGTGAACATGGGTAATCTCTATGTGAAAATGGTGGAAAAAAAGGAAAGAAAGATCTCACAAGAAAAGGCGATGAATGAAGCTAGGGCTCTTTTTGTTAATTGGAAAGAGGGAAAGATTATGGTAGAGCCTTATGCTCGGATCTCCGGTGGGGGTTTTAAGCAGGTAGAAGTGCATTTAGAGCTTAAGGGCCCGGATCTACAAAAGCTCTCTTTGATAAGTTCTTTGCTTATGGAGAAGATGCGTTTGGCAAAGGGGTATCGAGATATTAATACTTCTTATGAGACAGGGAAGCCGCAAGTGGATGTACATATCCGAAGAGATATGGCAGCTGATTTAGGGGTAAGTCCAATGGCGATTGCTTTGACGATAAAGACAGCGATCGGGGGTACGGATGTAGCGAAGTTTCGAAAGGATGGGAATCGATATGATGTAGGGATTCGTCTTATGGAGCCATATCGCCAGGATCTTTCTCAGTTAGAACTTTTATCTGTGAAGAATCAGAATGGACAGTTGATACCCTTAAAAAATCTCGTAGAAGTATCTCAAGTGGAGGGTCCTGTAGAAATTGATCGATGTAATCGATCTCGTCAAATATCCCTATATGCGAATTTAAACCATGAAGAGAAGGTTCTTGGGGACGCGATGAAAGAGATAGGGGGATTTATTAAAGAGTTAGATTTGCCTCTTGGGTATTCGGTAGAATTTTCGGGTCATGCGAAGCAATTTAAAGAGTCCTTTCAAAATCTTGTTTTTGCGTTACTTTTGGGTGTCTTGATAGTGTATATGGTATTGGCGGCTCAATTTGAGAGTTTCTTGTATCCTTTCATTATTATGTTATCTCTTCCTCTTTCTTTGATTGGGGCTTTAGGTTCTTTAGTTATATTTGGCCAGACGCTGAGTATTTTTACGATGATTGGGATTATTTTGTTGATGGGTCTTGTGACGAAGAACGGTATTTTGTTAGTGGACTTGATTAATACTCTTCGGTCTCGTGACAAGATGGAAAGGAACCGGGCTGTTTGTAAAGGGGGGCAACTGAGACTGCGTCCTATTTTGATGACAACGCTGGCTATTATTTTTGGTATGCTTCCGATTGCTTTGGGGACAGGTTCGGGGTCTGAGTCTCGTGGTCCTATGGCGATAGCGGTGATTGGTGGGCTTGTGACGTCGACACTACTAACGTTAATTGTTGTTCCTGTGGTGTACACTCTTTTAGATGACATGAAGGTTTGGATGCGTTCAAAAGTTGTGAAGAAGGCGCCTGAAGGAGCCGTAGAGAGCTAGAAATCTTTACTAGCCCTATCATTTAAATTTTTTCTGACAGGGGGAATTTCCTTGATTTTTTCCCCTTTTTGTTATGTAATCTCTTTGTTTTTTTATAAAATATATTAAAAAGGGGCTGATTATGCAATTTGGGATCCATCGTTATTTTCTGAAGCAAACACCTGTTCTTCTGAAGGATTATAGATGTTCAATCTGTTTAGATAGCAATACAAGTAAAAAAGTAGCGTTAAGAGTTTGTAGTCATGTTTTTGATCTTTCATGCATTAAACCATGGCTTGAAAAAAGCCTCTCTTGTCCTTTGTGCAGAAGAACTGTAGAAGTGGATAGGAATTGTTTGGAAGAGAGACTTTGTGCAGAGCTTAAAAAGATAGCATCTGCAGCCGGTGGCGGTCTTATAATGGCTATTTCAAAGGGTGCTTGTGTTTTGGGATCCCAAACTGTAATTGCTAAAGTAGATGTTCTTTCTAAGCTGTTAGGCGTCTCCTTACTCGTTGCTGGAGTCGCTGGGGTTATCTCTGGAGGTGGTATTGTTGTCTCCTGTGTTGTAACCCGATGGGAGTCCAAGGCCCTATCTGTAACAAAAGGAGCCGGTTGGGCTGCCGGTGTGGCTGTTTTCTTTGGAAGTATCTTTAGCCAGATACTAGAAAGGAGATGGACTTCTCTTGGGAGATCATAGTAGGGGAGGAGAGGGACTCGAAGAGGTTTTTTTTTAACAAACATTTTAACAGAAGCATTTTTTTTGTTTAATTTAACCTATGCAAAAAAATATACAGCCTTAAAAAAATCGCTCACCCTCATCTGTTCAGCTAGCGTAAATTTATAAGTTTAATCATTAATAATAGGAGTCCAGCTCTCTTTTAAGTTTTCAGCCCTTTTAATAAGAAAATGATCTATAACTAAATAGTCAATTTCAGTTCCCATCATGCATCGAAACGCATCCTGAGGTGAGCAAACAATAGGTTCTCCACGAATATTAAAACTTGTGTTGACCAGTATTGGGATTCCTGTAAGCTCTCCAAATTTTTTAATTAATTTATAATACAAAGGATTTTGATTTTTACGAATGGTTTGTAACCTTCCACTTCCATCAACATGGGTAACTGCAGGAATTTTTTTTCGTTCAGATTCTTTGATTGGGTAGACCATTAACATGTAATCTGTAGGTTCAGGAACTGGTAGGTCACAATGAAAAAAATCAGGGGCATCATCGATACAAATAACGGGAGCAAAAGGTCTAAAAAGCTCTCTATGCTTGACTTTTGAATTCAAAATATCTCTCATGTCACTAAAAAGAGGACTTGCAAGAATACTCCTATTGCCAAGAGCTCTAGGGCCCCATTCCATTTTACCTTGAAACCATCCAATAACTGCTTTTTCTTTAAGTAGATTAGCAATGTCCATTAGAAGAATATCTTCAGATTCGAATTTGCGATATACAATATTTTTTTCTTTCAAAAATGTTTCTATTTCATTAGAAGTATACTCTAAACCATAGGAAGAATGTGAAATTTTTTCAGTTGGGGAGTTTTTATCAACGAGATGTTGGATATATTTTACTGCACCAATAACAGTTCCACTGTCACCTGCTGATGGCTGGATAAACAGTTGTTTAAATTGAGTACGAGAGAGAATTTTTCCATTAAGAACACTATTAAGAGCTACGCCTCCGCTCAAGCACAATTTTTCGTGACCTGTCGTCTTTTGTACATGGTTAAGTAAATTAAATACAGTATCTTCTGTAACTAATTGGAGAGCAGCTGCTAGGTTCTCTTGTTCAGATGTAATGAGTCCACTTTTAGGGCTTGGTTTTAATCCGAGCAAGTCGGTCATGGCTTGTGTATATGGGAGGGCTTCGAAATTTTCGTGCCCAAAATATTCCATGTTAAGTAAAAAACTGCCGTCTTCCTTTAATTCAATACTTTTTCTCAATTTTTTGTAATATGGATTTTGTTCTCTATTCATGATTCCATACGGAGCTAAACCCATTACTTTATATTCATGGTCATTTGCTTTAAACCCTAGGAAAACTGTTAATGCAGTATACAATAAACCTATAGAATGAGGAAAGTTTATGCATTTTTCCAATTTCATTTCGTTAAATTTTCCATGACCATATGCTGTAGTTATTCTTTCGCCAACACCATCAAGTGTTACGATTGCTGCTTCGTTAAAACCGCTGATAAAATAAGAACTTGCAGCGTGGCAGAGGTGATGATCAAGAAAAACAATCTGATTATTTAGGCCTGTTTCTGTATTAAAAGTTTTTTGAATTTTTTCTTTTGATTTCAATTCTTGCCAGATTTCATGGATTTTATCATATGTTTCTTTAGAAGGAGGATTTTTGTTTAGGGTTTCTAAAATACGTTGCCATTTAATTTCGGGGTTTTCGTAGAAGGCAACAAAATCGACTGTTTTGACATTCGCAGTTTTTAAACAATATTTAATAGAGTTAATGGGGAAATTAGCATCGTGCTTTTTTCTTGTAAATCGTTCTTCATCAAAAGCGGCTACTATTTTTCCATTTTTTAAAATACAGGCTGAACTATCGTGAAAATAACAAGAAAATGCAAGAATTGTTGGGTTTTTTAGAGGAGTAAGTTTTGGCTCGTTAAACGAATAAGGCTCCCATGATGAATTATTATTTTGAGACATAGTCAAATTTCTCCTTAGTAAAGGGTATATGTTGCAGTGGGTAGGTCCAAATTAACTGCAAATTTCTTGTTGAGTTGAGTTGTTTGAATTTCATCTTTTTGGACTAAAGACCAATTAGACTCTTTTCCAGAACATTTTCCAGAAATAATTTCTAAAATCTTTTCAGCAATTAAAAGGTTGGCTTGGCCGATAGGGTGACAGTAATCGATAAAATAACGGATGTCGTCAACAGATCGATCTAGGTTAATATAAACGTACGAAAGTTCAGATTCATTAGCTAAATTACGTAATGATTGTAGATGTCCTTTTTTAATCCGAGGAACAACATAATCTTTTTCCCTAGTTGCCTCTAGAATGACTTTCTTTAGTTCTGAATAGGAAGTTTGTTTTGATGCTTGATTCCATAAAACTAAAGCTTCATCAAGCAATTTGTAGACGGGGATAGAGCCCGAATAATTCTTTCTTTCCAATTTTTCATTTTGAACACGTGTGCCTGGTTTCCAATAGATAGGGGCTAATGGCTCTATAATACTTACGTCTATACCATAATTTTGACAAGTGCGAATGATTGCTTTCATGTTTTCTTTATAATCAGTCGCTGAAACTCTGGTAATAATTGAGTCGTCATTTTTTTTAAAGTGATTGAAAAATTGATGCACAAGAATATTTCTCTTTTTCTTTCCAACCCATTCTTTATCTTGTCGATTATGATCCCATACAGAATCGTTATTTCCGAAGTAAGCAGTAATCCAATTGATGGGAATTCTTTCTTCTTTAAAACGATTAAGAAGAAGAAGAAGACGACGGCTACCTTGTAGGGAAGTGTGGGCTGGTACTCCTGCATTAATGACAAAATACTCTGGCCCGAGCAGATCTTGAAGAAAATCAGAATAAGTTTTGTAACGAAAGAAAGCCGAAAGTGGTGGCATGTTTTGCTTCAATCGTGATAAAGCAACACTTATTCTGTAAATTCGATCTCCCTCTTCTTTTCTCCC
>JBAXUO010000031.1:0-11416 GCA_037129625.1 Chlamydiota bacterium | reverse complement strand
TAAGTTGTATCGAATTAGTGATAAGTTGTTAAAACACAAGGCTGCTCTGGAAAAACACCTTGAAAAAGCTGGGCAACGATTCCATGGTTATCAAAGCACTATTGCATTATATGATCTCACCAACACTTATATGGAGGGACAAGCTCAATCAAATCCCAAAGCGACGCACGGCCTTTCAAAAGAAAAGCGGACTGATTGTCCACTGGTCACTATGGGGATTGTCATGAATGAACATGGATTTCTAAATCGCACAGCAATTCTTCCCGGCAATGCCTCTGAACCTAAAACACTTCAAGAAATGATCAAGAGCCTCGATGCTCATCAAAGTCTAATCAAGCCCATTATTATTCTCGATGCCGGGATTTCTACTGAGGGGAACCTTCGATGGCTGAAAGAAGAAAAGTACACTTACATAGTATCTGCCAGACAGGACGCTCCTTCACTCGAACTTGATGGAGAACTTGTTCCTGTCGGTGACCTCAAGGATCTGGTTAAGGCCGCATTGGTAAAGAGTCCTGAAGGAGATGATGAAAAATGGTTATACTGTGAGTCTGAAGCAAAAGCCGCTGTCGCATCTCAGATGAAGCAATCTTTCAAAAAGCGTTTTGAAGAGGACTTGGAAAAACTCGCAAATGGTCTTGCAAAGCCTAAAGGGCGGAAAAAATACCCAAAGGTCCTTGAAAGAATAGGGCGGTTAAAAGAAAAACATAAGCGTATTTCCGGATGTTATGAAATCAGTGTAAAAGCTTCGGAAGATGGAACGCTTGCCACTGCTGTCAGCTGGGAAATTATTGATGCAAAAATGAGCGAAAAACTTACTGGGAGCTATTTTTTACGAACAAATTTAATTGGAATGGGTCCAAAAGAGCTATGGGGACTTTATAATACTCTTAGGGGCGTCGAGGACGCTTTTCGCTTTATGAAGTCATCACTCGGGCTCCGTCCAGTATACCATCAAAAGGAACGTCGCGTTGATGGGCATCTTTGGATCACGATATTAGCCTATCACCTTATACAAAACTGTCTCTACCAGCTAGGAGCGCAAGGGATTAATTATCACTGGGAAACTATCCGTGCGCTAATGGGTAACCGAATAAGAGTAACAACAGAAGCAAAAACACAGGAAGGTAAAACGCTCTATCATCGGAGCACAACAAAAGCAGAAGGTGAACAGGTGAAAATTTACAAAGCTTTGGGATTGTCATCTCAGATTCTCTAAGCACAAAAAATAATCTTGTAAATTTCAAGATGTAGTGATGAATAGGCCTAACTTTGGATTGATTCTCCTATGAAGGCTGGTGAACTTGGGTTCCCATATTTTCAGACAAAAAGTCATGACTGTTGGTTTTTTTCCCATTACTTCTTTACCCCCAAAAGATGTTTTCGAATTTTTAACCCTCTCTTTTGTGTGTTGTTGTTTTCTTCCAAATGTGTATGAATGGTGTTCACGATATACTCCTGCATTGGAAATGCCCACAAACACCTTTTTTCAAAAAAAAAGAAATCTGATATTTCGTTGGAAACCTAAATGGTATGTAATAGTTTTTTTATTGACACTTTTTATTTTAGCTTTTAGCAGAGTTGAATTTGTTACAAAATTTATTTATTTTCAATTTTGAGTATTATGATGTATAAAAAAATGTTTTTTTCTTTATTATCTTCAGTTTTTATCATCATGTGTCTTATTGCTTTTCTAATTTCATTTCTAGATCCCTTACATTTTTTTTCATGGAACCATAAATGGAATCACCTTCAAAACGCAATAGATGAGAGATTACAAAAAACCAATGATCTTTTTTTCAACACGCATCCAACATATGAAGGCATACTTATTGGTTCCAGTAAAGTGACTTATATGAATACTGAAGATTTTGTGCGCCCTGTTTTTAATTATTCAGCCTCAGCTATGTGGCCTATTGAATATGGAGAATACATTAAATTTTTTAAACAAAGGAATCGAGGGAATTTAAAAAAAATCTATTTAGGTTTAGATTTTAATAGCCAGAAAGAAAATAAAATTGCATTCCCTTTTCCTTCTACCTACATAAAAAAAACAACAGCGCCTCTCTACAGATGGAAATCTCTTCTTAACCTTAGCATTCTTTATCAATACTACCGCCAGAATTTTTGCCAACCTCAAGAATTTCCTTACGATCGAAAAGATGCAAGATGGTATTTTCCTCTAAAAGAAAATGAAAAAATGGATCCTTGGGATTTTTATAAATCTATTAAATCATGTGAAAACCACTTATACGATGAAAGTTTTAAAAAAATATTAATTCAGATCAAAAAAGAAAATTCTAGTAGTGAATTTATTGTTTTTACAAATCCCGTTACTAAAGAAATTTTATCCCTAATTTTTTACCACAATCTTCAAGATCTATATTTTCGATGGCTGCAAGAGATAATCGATACATTTGGATCAGTTGTCCACTTCATGACATGGAATTCCATAACAGAAGATTCTTTAAAGAATGTCATGGATTTACATCATGCAAAACCTTCAACATGTAAAATTATAATTCTAAAAATACAGGGGCTTACATCTGATCCTACCGATTTTGGCATCATATTAACAAAAGAAAATTTTACAAGTTTTAAATCAGATTTTTTACAAAACGCTGAAAGCAGAAAAAATGAAATTACAGAAATGATGAATACATATTCAAGAGAAATAACAGAAAATAAAGAATATATAAAAAATAAAGCCTTGAATGAATTTCATCCATAGCTATTTTCTTCGGTCTTTTCATTATGGAATAATTAAAGCCCTTTCTTCTTTACCATTGATTTTATGTAATTATAATAGAAAAACTATTTACATCTCATATCTTCAAAAATCATTGAAGTTAACTAATCTGTTTTCCCAAAAATCTATACAATATAAAACATCTCCATACATAACTTTTTCTATTTTTTAAAAATTTCCATCAAATAATCTGCATGTAAAAATTCCCAACATTTTCTAACTTCAGAGAAATTTTTTCGTTCATAATTTTTTTCCACAAAATCCCGAATCTTTTTTCCTTTCCATATAGTAGATTTCAGAAAAGAAGAACTATTCAAACGATCTAAAACAAAAGATTTCACTCCTTTTGTAGAAAACCAATCCTCCATAGGACTTGCAAATCCGATTTTGCCAGTACGCAGCCTGATAGAGTTAGGAATAGTCCCTTTCATAGCTTCACGTAAAATTCTCTTCGTATAACCTTCTCCCATTTTAGCTCCTTGTGAAAGAGAAAAGGAGTAACAAACAAGCCTCCAATCTAAGAAAGGAGATCGAATTTCTACTCCATGAGCCATCGAACATCGATCGAAATTTCGAAGAATAACAGGTAAAGTCAAGTAATGAAAATCTCTATACAAAAGCCTTTCAAAAGGTTTCATTTCATGATACTTTTTTTCATTTTTTAACTCATCCGATACATCGGGAGGCTGATGGTAAAAAGAAAGCCAAGGTTTATCAAGAAAATGATTCCATCGATGATATGCATTTTTTAACCAATGCAAATCTCGAATGGAACGTATCCCTTCTTTAGACAAGACAGATAAAAGATCAAAATTTTGGTTTAAAACACCTGGTTGAAAAAGACCTTTTAATGTATTTCTTACAGAAAGAAAGGTCGGAATCTGTCCTCGTAAAAGGGCATTAGCCATCGCTTTTTCCATTTGATGGTGGTACCCTCCCAGTAATTCATCAGCCCCATGCCCATCTAAAGAAATAACTATGTTTTTGCGCCGAAATTCCCTATATAAAAGAAAAGGGCCCATCGGTAAATCAAAAATTTCTTCTACATGATACATCGCTTTTTCAAGATGATCTAAAAAAGACTTTTGATTAATAGAACAATGTTCTGTTACAGCTCCTGTATTTAGAGCCACTTCATTGGCAAAAACAGATTCATCTTTTGATGTTCCTGGGAAAATCGCAGTAAACATAGTTGGAAGTGAAGGAAAAAAACGAGCCCCTCCCTGTTTAGCCAATTTCATACAAACCGAAAAAACAGAAGTTGAGTCTAAACCTCCACTTACCCCAGATCCCAATGGAACATCACTTCTCATCCGAATTCGACAAGAATCTATAAACAAATCCCGAAATCGTCCTACTTGCTCTTCCCAAAAGGAAGAAACCTCTTCTAAATGATCTAATGTATTCCACCATCTTTTACAGACAACTCCTCTGTCCTTATGAAAAGTAGCACAATGTCCGGCTCTTAACTTCTTTACATTGTGTAAAAAAGTCTCTTCAGTCCATTCTAAAGAATTAGGATCATACAAAGTATTTGCAATCACAGCTTCTTTCACTGAGATGGATATAGAAGATAAAAATAAAAAAGCTTTCAATTCAGAAGCAAACGCAAGTTTTTTACCATCATAGTAATAATATAAAGGCTTAACACCAAATCGATCTCTCGATAAAAAAAGAGTTTTTTCCTTAGAATCCCAAATAGCAAAAGCCCACATCCCATTAAAGCGAAGCTGACAATCTTCCTTCCAATGGATATAACTAGCTAAGATTACTTCGGTATCTGATTCAGTCTTGAAAACATGCCCTTCCTGTTCTAAAAGAGCTCGCAGTTCTAAAAAATTGTAAATCTCTCCATTATAAGTTATCCAAAATCGACCATTACAATATGAAAAAGGCTGAGTTGCCTTATCTGATAAATCTAAAATAGAAAGTCTTCTATGTCCAAGACGTAAGGATTCATTTGCATCTCTATACATTCCTCGTCCATCAGGACCCCTATGTTGCAAAGAATCTACAAATGATAAAAATTCCCCATCTGAAATATCTTGTCCATCACAGGCATAAAATCCTAAAATTCCACACATAAAATCTCATCAAACTCTTTATTTTATTTAATGGTAATTGCATTTTCCTATCTAAAAAAATTATCATAAAAATTTACTAAAATTCAACTCCTCTTCATATTGAGTTCCCTAATTTTTTTTTGACTCCTAGGTGAGTGGCCCAAAGGAAATTCCTTCTTAGACCAGCATAAAATTCTTTTACTCTTCCCATTGTTAGTACATTGGAAATTTTTCAAAATTTTCTAGCTAAACAATAAAATTATACTGCCACCAGTAGGATGGGACTGTTTCTGTACAACAAACTAAATTGCTAACATTTTTTTCCGAACCTAATTTTGTTTTTTTCTGTCTCTTTTCTCATTTGGCATCCACTGAAATTCAAACATTAGGCTTCTTGCGGAAGGTTCTATGCGAAAAAAAACAATCGTTTCTAAGTGACCGCCTAACGAAACCAGCCAAAATCATTTCTCTTTTTATAAAACAAAGATTCCCTTCACTCCTTCCAAAGGATACAAAACCGATGCAAAACAACGCATGTAAACTTATCTAGAAATCAGGGCCTGACTTCAAAATTCTTTTTTTTAATAAATTCATTCTTCTCATTACATATCCTCGAGTTTTTTTAAAAATAGAAAGCTGTTTTTCAGAGCGCCAATATAAAGACATATGCAAACGAATTTTTGTAAAAGGACTTGATAAACGTCGTTGAATTTGTGAAACAACTGCATCAGACTCTTTCTGTATTGTAAGCCATGAGAAAGAAACTCCTCTTTTTCTAATATAAATTGGAACTTGAAAAAATTTCCTATGAACAGCTCCTGTATATAAAGAAGCCCAATCTACAAGCTGTTTCACAGATTTTTTTTTGACTTCAAAAGTAAAAGATCTACTCACTTCAAACATCGCTATCTCATCCGAATCTTCAATAACAACTACTTCATCCATATTTTGTTCAAATTGATCGACAAATTCTCCATCTATTGTTGTATGAATGGCGCTACAAGGTTTTCTAGGCCATAGAAAAAAAGGATGTAAATTAAAACCCCTTACTAAAATCCCATCTTGCCCTAGCTTCCAATATAAATGAGAAGGGTTAGTATTTAAAAAGTTTTTACCCCAAAATAAACTTTTTGTCACTGGATGTAAATGTTGTAATGCTAATCCAACAAGATCTCGAGATGTCATGGTAGCGACATCAAAAAATTTCCATTCTTTTACAAAACTTTCTTTACAAAGACGTATAGAGGCTACAAATACGGCTCTTTTTCCTGACTCAACCAAAGACAAGACATTTGCAAAGGCATCATTAGAAAAAATTGTATCTGGAGATAAAAGGAAAAACCCCGCTTTTCTATTGTATGCATACTCTAAAGCTTGATCATGACATTTCGACATTCTACGATATTTATTTTCACCCTTTTCCTCTGCCATTTCTATAAATTCTATAACGATTCCACTGGTTTTCAATTCAGAAAAAAAACAATTGTTTTCAATCTCTATTTTCCCTGTATTTGTTGTAAAAATTCTATATATCCAATCAGAAGTATTTTTTATTTTTTTTAAATTTTCTATATGTAAAGGAAAAACCAACTCCAAAAAAGTCAGAATAAATTCTTCTCCCCATACGACTGTTACTATATGGATTTCCATAAAAAATTCATTATCTCTTTATACAACAACTGGTTACCCACGAACAAAAAAAATCTTTCTCTTTTCTCCAAATCACAATAATGCCCCATATTTCTATATCTATTTTCATTCGTTAGCTAAAAGATTCTCCAAAATACTTCTCTTTCCATTTTTTTTCAATAGATCTTAAAGAAGTGTTAGCGAAGAATTGAAATGTCCGGATTCCGTAGAGCTTCTCAATATGAGGTTCATCCCGTTCAGATTTCCCTATGGAAAAAGTAGCTTCTAGAAAACATAGCCTGAGTCTTTAACACTCAGAAAAAATTTGTCAATTATGCAAATAAAAACGATGAGATCTATCGACAGATTGGTGAGGCGATAGTAGAACGGGATTGGCTTAAAAAAACTGAACCTTTTTCTTTGGATGGGTTATTTGAGGTGGTTGGCTAAAACTGGACAGAAAAACCAGTGAAATTATGTTATGGTTTACCTCCATCAAAAACGATAAAAATGGAGGAATTATGACGAAGAAAAAAAGACACACAGCGAAATTTAAATTTTCGGTCGCCTTAGATGCGGCCAAAGAAGTTAAAACTTTAAACGAGCTGGCTTCCCAGTACGGAATACATTCTGCTCAAATCTCACAATGGAAAAAGCAGTTGTTGTAGGGCGGAGAGGACATATTCCTTCCACATAGAAAAAATACGGGGCAGCAAAAGAAGCTTGATGAACTGCATCGTACGGTCGGCGAGATCACTGTGGAACGGGATTGGCTAAAAAAAAAGCTTCATCTTTTTCCTTAGATGAGAAACGTGGGCTAATTTTGCCTGGGGATCCTGATTTTTCCGTAGAGAAGCAATGCGATCTGATGGAACTATCAAGATCCTCTTATTATTACACACCATGTCTTGAAAGCGCTTTTAATCTGGGCGTGATGAAAGCAATGGATAAGCTTTACACAGACCACCCTCATTATGGAAAGAGGAGCATGAGTATCAACTTAAAGAAGTCAGGTTATGATGTGGGTGTAGACCTAGCCAGAACCCTTATGAGGAAAATGGGGATTGAAGCTATTTATCAAAAGCCCAACTTAAGCAAACCCGATCTGACCCATAAAATATACCCATACTTACTTAGGGGGGTAAAAATCGAGAGAGTGAACCAGGTGTGGAGCTCGGATATCACCTACGTTCCTATGAGGAACGGTTTTTTGTATCTCACAGCTATCATAGATTGGTATAGCCGTTATGTGCTTGCATGGAGACTGTCAAACTCACTAGATGGGCTGTTCTGCAGAGAAGTTCTCCAGGAAGCCCTGAAAACCGCTCATCCAGAGATTTTTAACACGGATCAAGGGGCACAGTATACTTGCATGGAATTTGTTAATATTTTGATGACGCTAGGGATACAGGTCAGCATGGACGGAAGGGGACGAGCCCTTGACAACGTTTTTATAGAGCGGTTATGGAGAAGTGTAAAGTATGAAGATGTCTATCTCAGAGACTACTGTGACGGGATTGAGCTACATACCGGTCTTGGGAGATATTTTACGTTTTATAATACAGAAAGGTACCACTCCTCACATGAGTATAACACTCCTGTTGGGGTGTATTATGGGAAATGTATATGATTTTCTATGGCGATCGAAGACTTGGCTTGCAAAAGCTTGTCGGGGGCGTTCCCCCGCACCCCCGCTTCCGCCTTCGGCGAACGGGGCAGGGCCCCCTTCCCCTCAGTTGGACTCTAAACCTGATATATAGGTTTTTCATGAGGGGGAAACCCCCTCAAACTCCCCCCAAGAGTGAAAAGAGAGGGCATTAGGTAAAGCAAGAAAGGAATGTTAAAGTAAAATAGGGATTGCGAAAAAAACAGAAAGATACGATAGTCTAGCAGACTCAAGCTACTCGACTAGGTTGGTAGAGCAAGGAAGCTTGAAGAAAAAGACAGGAAAACAGCCACTTACACTTATTGTGGTCATTTGAAGAGCGAAAAAACGGGTAAATCGCAACATTAATTTCGCTAAATCCTGTCCAGTCAAAGCCAACCACCGCAATTTTGTAGAGAAGTCCTCAGGACAGGAACTTCCGATATGTTTAACACAGATCAAAGCATTCAATATATGAGCATCGAATTTACGAAGATCCTGTTGAACGCTGGGATAAAAATTAGCATGGATGGCCGAGATCGAGCGCTGGACAATGTTTGGGTAGAACATCTTTGGCTGACGGTTGAGCAAGAAGAGGTTTATATCCGAGACTACGTTGATGGTCTTGATGCCCAGAGAAGCCTCGAGAGATATTTTAGTTTTTACAATGAGGAGAGGGCTTGGCTATATTGCACCGGGAGTGAATTTCCAGAAAACAAGAATCGAGGAAAAAAGAGTGGGATTATTTTGAAAAAGCTTGTCGGAGGTGCAGCCCCCCAACCTATCGACATGAGTAAGAGCAAAAGAAAAAAACAGATTTTAGACTTGAGCAGTCTTTGATGCTCAGTTCGAAATCAAAAAAAGAGAACGGGGGTTAAAAGTTTAACTTACAGTTCGTCAAAATGTGACCAACCTAACCGGAGTTTACGACTTAGCGAAAAAACAAAATTGAAAATGGCCCCCCACAACCATTTAAATAACTTCATTCATTTTTTAGAGAGTGGCCTCATTCACTTTTTCGCACAAAAACCCTCATCAAGCAGCACCTAACCAGCAATTCGTAGTCGGAGGGTAATCCTCATAAATTCTTCTTTTTCCTCTATGGAATCAAACTACAGAAAAAACATGAGTCCCAGAAAGTTATGCGATTGATTGCTTCGGATTGATAGTTTTTTAGTTCCTGAATTAAAATTAATATTTTTCTCTAGAAAAACGACTCCATAAGCATTTATGGAGTCGTTTTCTATTGAAGAAAAGCTGCCATTTCATGTATAATAGCCTCATTATAAACGGCTTATGTTCTGATTGCTATCCTAAAACAGGCGTAAAACTCCATAGGCTAGCAAATATTGGCATAAAGCCGCTGTCGCATCAAAAAACAGCCTAACCAAGAGATTATCATGAATGCCCTCTCTCTTAAAGTATTTATCTTTGTTATCCGAAAATTATTTACGGTCACAGATACATGCCATGACGTAAATGACTCCTTTAAGCCTTGTTCTTCTCGATGTAAAAAGACATTCACATTCGGATGGAGCGGGGCTTGGCTGCTCTGGCCGGATGGAATGACCTATCTTCAATGGAAAAAGACCCTTAGACACATATGCCGGTTCCTTTATCATAAAAAGTAAAAGGCTCCATCGAGTGATCAGAGAAAACAAAGGGAAAGACGTCGAGTCAAAAAGTTCTTGAAAGATTTAAGGGAAGCTAGAAAACAAAAGAGAACCCTCAGCGCAGCAAAGCTACAAAATAAGCTAAACATAATTGCAAGCGAATGCAATTGCAAAAAAGAACAACCGGAAGATGTTGTAATAGAATTGATCACATTGTTAAAGAAATTCTTAGAAAGGAAAAATATTCCAGAAATGGTGGCAAAAACAATCCCGGATCACCGAGACCCTAGGGAAATTACATATTCTGTCATAACCATCGTATTAGCTGCTCTCTGTATTTTTCTGCTAAGAATGCAGTCGGGCAATAAATATGATGATAAATTTAATCGAACCGATGAAAAATACTCGAAAAAAAACATCTCCAAATTCATCGATGCTCCGGAGTCCCATCCTCCGGCTATCAAAACAATTGAGGATTTCCTGAAAACAATAAAGTTGGAACGGATAAACCATCTAATGGTTCAGTTTTTTAAAGACCTTGTAAAATCTAAATTCTTTTCAGAGCATCCTGAAATTAAATTGGGGGATTGTTTTTTAGTGGCCGTTGATTGTGTTCACAGTCACACCTATTGCAAGCATCATCATTTAGATGAAAACAAAGAACCTGATTGTCCTTATTGTCTAAGACGCATCTACAATAAGGGAACTTCCCAGATGAAAACCAGATGGATTCACAATACGCTAGTCTATACTTTTGTATTTTTGAATCATTTGAAAATACCATTTTACACATATCCCATTCACGCTAAACAAATGAAAAAATTTGAGACCGCCACGGACATCGAACATAAGCAAGAGAGTGAGCTTGTAGCTCTCAAAGAGACATTACCGCTTATTAGGCAATTTTTTCCGAGGATGAAAATTTATCTCTTGCTTGATGGGCTGTATGCAAATCGACCTACCATCCAACTGGCCGCGCAATATGGATGTAAATATGCCATAGTGAGAAAAGAGGCCTGTCTTTCTTCTCTTGCCAAAGACTGTGACGGATTAGCCCAGTTACCCGATCATCAAAAGGATCACACTAAAAAAACTGTACATAAAGAGGAAAAATGGGAGATTACAAGAACTTACGAGTGGTTTAATGACATGGATCTTGGAGATAAAGACAAATCAATCATAACAAACGTCCTTAGATTTTCAGAAACTAGGGAGAAGACCAATAGAAGAACAGGAGAAAAAGAAAAAAAACACTATAAGGGGGAATGGTTATTTTCAGAAAAACTTTCCTCCCGTACTTGTGAGCTTGCATCTCGCAAAGCGCGGCTTCGTTGGGAGGAAGAGGATCTTTTCAACTCTCAAAAAAACCGTGAGTTCAATTACAAGCACGACTATTCGCGCGATCCTCGTTCTTTTGTAATTTGGCAGGCTTTATCCTTTTTTGCTTTTGGTATTTTTGAGCTCTTTCGTTTTTCAGAGCCGGTCATGCAGAGGATCTTCATATCAACCGGATCGAAAAAGACAATATCGAGGATAGCTCTTGTTGAAAAACTTTCTGCCCAACTTTGCGAAAGGCCTACCGAAGAAATTTTCAGCATTCCCTGCATGTCTAAGAGAATTTAGTTTCGGTATGATTTTTCCCGGCCAAACCCGGCACCTAAAAACAGGCCGATAAAAAACGATGCTAAAGATCGCTTAAAAGTCGCCTAAAAGCAAT
>JBAXUO010000030.1:0-11417 GCA_037129625.1 Chlamydiota bacterium | reverse complement strand
ATCCTTAGAAGCCACTTGGAAATATCTTCTCATCTGTTCCGTCGGCATTGCCTTAGCCCTTTTAGGAAACCTTTTTTTAATCGTAGCCTCTTCACTAAAATCAACACCTTTTCTCTTATCCAATTTACTGAAAGCATCCACCACCTTTCAAACCGATTGGATGAAAGTAGCTTTTATCCTGTTTTTTGTTGGATATGGAACCAAGATGGGACTCTCCCCTCTGCATACCTGGCTCCCAGACGCTCACAGCGAAGCTCCCTCCATGATCTCTGCCCTTCTTTCCGGAGCTCTTTTAAACTGCGCTTTTTTAGGAATACTCCGTTGTTATCAAGTATGTGTAGCCGCTCATCTTGGCGCTTTTGCAAGAGAAATCTTTCTTATTTTCGGTATAATTTCTCTATTGCTGGCTGCCTTTTTTATTATCAAACAGGTCGATTTTAAAAGAATGCTCGCCTACTCAAGTGTCGAACATATGGGTATTTTATCTTTTGGTATCGGCATTGGTGGCGGAGCTCTTTTTGGATCCTTATTCCATGCCTTGAATCATTCCTTTACCAAAGCCTCTTTATTTTGGATTTCCGGAAATATTCTGGCTCTGTATAAAACAAAAAAAATTACCGATGTTCAAGGATTAAAAAAAGTACTTCCCTGGTCCGGAGTTCTGTGGTTACTTGGTTTTTTTGCTATCACAGGAACACCCCCCTCCTCTACGTTTCTTAGCAAATGGATCATTCTTAAATCGGCTCTAGCCAATGGTCATTATTTCAGCACATTCTTATTTTTACTCTCCATAGGCTTAATTTTTATTGGAATGGCAAAAGTCTTTTTCCCTATGTTTCAAGGAAAGCCTGTCCCTACCTTTGAACCCATGGAAATAAAAAATAGAAACTCCTTTCTTTTTCTTTGTAGTCCAACTCTACTACTTACCATTGTCTTCCTACTCGGGCTTTATCTTATCCCCGGAGTAGAGTCTCTTTTACAAGATGCGGTTTGTTTATTGGAGGATCCGACATGTCCGAAGTAAAATCGATTAGTCTAAACTCCTGTTTTTCAACTAAGGAAATACCTGTTTTTCCGTTCCCAAAATTTCAAGAAATCCTTTTCGATACCGTAAAAGAAAAAGAAGGAAAAGTTTTATCTTTATTCGCAAGCCCCCTTTCTAATAGCTTATTTCGCCTTTATCTTTTTTTATCCATCGAGAAAGAAAAAAAAATATGGGCACTCTCTACCGATGTAAAAGATAAATACCCGGCTTTTACACCCCATTGTCCATCGGTTCATCTTTTCGAAAGAGAAATCTTTGAAACATGGAATATCCTTCCGGAAGGTCATCCCCAATTACATAGCGTTCGATACCCACTCTCTTCTAAACAACTCATTGGAGAAATCCCTTTTTTTTCTGTTGAAGGAACGGAAATTCATGAAGTGTCGGTAGGTCCTGTTCATGCCGGGATCATTGAACCCGGCCATTTTCGATTCCAATGCCATGGAGAAAAAGTATTACATTTAGAAATATCTCTTGGGTATCAACATAGAGGTCTTCAAAAAGCTCTTCTACAGGGTCCAAACGTACGCACCCGTCATTATATGGAAACAATCGCAGGGGACACAACCATTGGCCATACCCTAGCATATTTTGAAGCTATAGAGACCTTCTCTAACATCGAAGTCCCTATCCGAGCTCAATATTTTCGAGGTATCGCCCTTGAATTAGAACGACTCGCCAATCACACGGGAGACCTTGGCGGCCTCGCAAACGATATCGGATATTTACCGACCACCTCCTATTGTGGAAGGCTCCGAGGTGATTTTTTAAACATGACCGCAAGACTTTGCGGCAATCGCTTAGGTAGAGATCTTCTTTGCTTAGGAGGGGTAACCTTTGATCTCACCCAAGAGGAGATCGCAGAATTATCAACCCATTTACAAAAAGCCTCTCAAGATACCATCCAAGCCATCGAACTACTTTGGCGCTCCTCCTTTGTCATTGAGCGTTTTGAAAAAACCGGAGTACTATCCAAACAAACAGCGAAAGAATTGGGCGTGGTAGGCTTCGCTGCCAGAGCCTCCGGTCTCCCTCATGACATACGAAAAGACTTCCCCTTCGGGATATACAAAGAGATACCCATATCCATGGCTACTCATACAAATGGGGATGTTTTTGCAAGAGCTTATGTCCGATTTCAAGAGATTCAACATTCCATTTCCTACATACAAATGCTTTTAGATACTATGCCTAAAGGCCCTGTACATTCTGATAAGCCCCTTTCCTTGCCGTCCAACTCTTGTACCCTATCCCTCGTCGAAGGCTGGAGAGGAGAAATTTGTCATGTCATAATGACAGACTCCACCGGGAAATTTCAAACCTATCAGCCCATGGATCCTTCTTTTCATAATTGGGCAGCCCTCTCTATG
Organism: Chlamydiota bacterium; assembly: GCA_037129625.1. Classification (GTDB taxonomy): domain Bacteria; phylum Chlamydiota; class Chlamydiia; order Chlamydiales; family SM23-39; genus JBAXUO01. Next base: position 9,002 of record JBAXUO010000030.1, on the reverse strand, counting down.
GTTCTTCGCGAAGAAGAAATTTCCAATTTTCCTCTTTGTAATAAGAGTTTTAATCTTTCATATTGTGGTCATGATTTATAAGGGAGCCGATTATGTGGAAAGTTCTTTTAACCCGATTCAAACAAAAGTTTCGTACCTTTGGATTTCCTGAACACGAGCCTATTTTACCAAACAAGTTCCGAGGTCTTCCAAAAATTCTGACCCATTGTTCTTCTTGTAAAGAATGTGAAAAAAACTGCCCGACGAAAGCTTTATCCATTGAAAAGGGTAAACATAAGATAGATCTTGGCAAATGTCTATTTTGCACTAATTGTTCCTTATCATGTTCTAAAGGCTGTATATCCTTTACCCAGGATTACCGCTTATCTACTCGTACAAAAAAGGATCTTTATTTTACTGGAGATCCGCTACCTCTAGCCCAGCCTTTAGAAAAAAGGCTGTTACAACTTTTTGGAAGATCATTAAAGCTTAGACAAGTCAGCGCTGGTGGATGTAATGGTTGTGAGTTAGACACGAACGTCTTAAACACCCTGGTATTTGATCTCTCTAGATTTGGAATTCAATTTGTAGCCTCTCCACGCCATGCCGATGGTCTATTAGTAACAGGTCCGGTGACTCGAAACATGGAACTGGCTTTGAAAAAAACATATGCAGCCTTACCGGAGCCTAAAATTGTAATTGTGGTCGGCGCCTGTGCAATTTCCGGAGGTCCTTACATAGATCATCCTGAAGTGCATAATGGAGTCGACACAATACTTCCTGTTGATTTATATATACCCGGATGTCCCCCACATCCCTATACAATATTGGATGGATTACTTCGATTGCTTGGCAAAAGAGAGAACCAATAATGGAAGCTTTTTGGAACACTCTTGGCACAAGTTTTTTTAAAGAAAAAGGGTATAAAGATGCGGTGGAAACTTTTCAAGAGGGGCTGCGAAGGTTCCCAAACAGCTCACAGCTCCACTGCAATCTAGCTCAGGTTTATATAGCGCAAAAAAGATATCGAAAAGCGCTGCAACATCTACATGTGGCTATGCAACAAAAAGAGCCTGAATGGATAGTATATTTTCTTGCGGGGAATTGTCATTACCTTTCTAACCACTTTCATAAAGCCATATATTTCTATAATCAATTTCTTTCGTCTGAGTTTAATAGTCCGGAGGTATTGACGAATTTGGGAAAAGCCTACCATAAACTTCTAAATATACCAAAAGCCCTTTCCTATTTTGAAAAAGCTTTGGATATCGATCCTAGTTTTGTTAAGGCTCATATAGACAAAGGTTTTACGAATCTTCTTATAGAAAACTGGGAACCCGGTTGGGCCGATTGGGAATGGAGATTTAAAGAATTTAAAAAGTTATTTTGTAAAATAGATCCTTTTCCTTATTGGAAAAACGAGTCTTTAGAAAATAAACGATTGCTGATTGCTTCCGAGCAGGGACTTGGGGACATCATACAATTTAGCCGTTACATAAGAAGTTTTCCCGCTTCCTTGCACTTAGTGGTTCGATGTCCGTCTCCTATAAAGAACCTATTACAAAAAAACTTTCCGGAACATGAATGGATTTTTGAGAATGAAGAGACAGAGTGTGATTATCAAATACCTATGCAAAGTTTACCCCATTTACTAAAAATCTATAATCCTCATGATGTAAAGATTTCTTTTCCGTATATACAAACTCCATCAAAGAGTTTATTGCCCCCTTCCAAGAAGCTAAAAGTCGGATTAGTGTGGAAAGGAAATCCTCTACATGACGATGATAAAAACCGTTCGATTCCCCTATCGTCTTTTTTACCTTTACTAGAGAAAACAAAAGATCATATTGAGTGGTATTCCCTTCAAAAAGGAGAGGTTCTTTCCTCAAAGATTCCGATGATTAATCTTGGGGAACGCTTGCTCGAGTTTTCTGAAACGGCAGAAGCTATAAATGCGCTGGATCTGGTTATTTCTGTTGACACCTCCGTGGCTCACCTCGCCGGGGCCATGAACAAGCCTGTATGGGTTTTGATTCCCTTTTTTCCGGACTGGAGATGGGGTTTAAAAAAGGAGACAACGGATTGGTATCCTTCGATGAGGCTATTTAGGCAAAAAAGAAGGCAAGACTGGAAAGGGCCTTTAGACATGGTCTATAGAGAATTGGAAAATCAAGTTCTGTTGTTAAATGAATGCAATACTACGTCTTTTATAGATCAGAAAAACCTCCGCTGAGTTTTTAGCTCAAGAGGAGGTTTCACAATGCCATCATCGTAAATAGACAGCCAGTATGCTTTCTAAGACCGAAGTTTTACTCAAAACATCTAATACTACCACTCCGCCAAAAAACAAAGCCGCCGTGACCAACACCATTTTTCCGTTTGGTCTACCCCAAAATGAAGTTTTGGGTAGGGTCCATGCCATGCAAATAGGGATTAAACCAAATATGACCGCAACCATTACGCCGGCATATTCTAAAGCGCTAAGAAATATTCTAGGGCATGTTATTACGAAAATGAAAGGAGGTAAAAAGGCCGCAGTAAATGCAAGGGCTTTTCCTTTTACATCTCTTTTCAGTTTGAATCCATCAATCAAAAAATCAAAAAGGCCGATGGACACGCCCAAAAAAGCAGTTCCAATGGCAAAAATAGCAAATATAAAAGCTCCGGTAGAGATCATAGGTTGATGTAAAATATGAATAAGAGGAGCCGTTGAAACTTCTCCTTGCATCCAAGCCTTACTTATACTTATATCACCTATCACAGGAACTACACCCAAGACGAGAAGCTCCCAAATAATATAAACAATCAGGGCTAAAAAACTTCCAAGAGTCAAAGACCATCGAAGTTTAACCACATTTCGATGCAGATATGGGACTAAAGAAGAAATAACCGTATGAAATCCAAAAGCCTGAAGGATAATCGGCAAAGAAAGAAGTATCGGATTTAAATCCACATGAACCAAATTTGAGTATTTAATATGAGAAGGCACAAAAATAATTAATAAAATATACCCAACGCCTAATTTACCGGCCATCATCAGTCTATTAATTCCATCCACATTTTTCATTCCTGAATAAGTTATGAGGGCAAGTGGGATAAGAATAATCAACGATAAAACCCAAGTCGGCCAAGGAATAAATTCTTGTAATATTTTTGAGCCACCCGCTAAGTAGGCGACATCTAAGGCATAAAGTAAAAAGAGATAAGAAATCCAACAAGCTACTTTTCCCCATTTTCCAAGCGTTTTCTCGGCCATAGATATGAGGTTGACTTCCCCTTCGATAGAAAGATTTACGTCGAGCATTAAGAAGGAAGATAAGAGTAAAAAGAGCCAACAAATGGTTATAGTAACAATTGAAGGATAAAACCCACAAAAAGCAGTGATCATGGGTAGTCCGAGCATTCCGGCACCGATTGTAGTACCCGCCACAAGCAAAATAGCTCCTAAAAATCTATTCATAAGGCCTCCCTTTTAACAGTATATTATAAAAGGGATTTGCTTTTATTTTCTATTAATATATATTTGTTTAATCTTAAGACAGTTACATAAAGAATTTTCAGCTAGTCTGAAAAAGGTTCGTTTTAAACCAAACCTTCCGAATCCACGCTCCCTCCGTCAAAGATAGACATCACATCTTTAAACTTTATGAATGGAAAATTCCAGAATGGAATTTTCCAGAATGGAATTTTCCTTGAAAAGTAAAGTTCAACGATGTAAAAATTTCTCTCTGCAAAACGTAATTTTACAGGAAAGTCGCAGCTATCCTTGAGAAATAGCACACTCTAAAAGATAGAAACAACGCGGTTCTGTTAGGCATGGCAATCAAAAGGTGGAGGCCTTTTCTATGAGTCCTCAGAATATATATGTAACCCCTCAAAGAGGTGATTCTCTGAACAAATTCACAAAAAAAATATTACTTAATCAACGATTTATTAACACAGGTGGTTTTATGAAAAAATTCCTTATATTTTTTTATCTCCTCAGCTTTAGTGCATTAATTTCAAGCGAAGAAGACATAAATACAAATGCTCTTTTTTTAGGAGAAAAAGCAGAAAACGAACAACAATTTAGAAAATTGTTGAATGAGATTGTTGAACAACATGTAAAATGGAGAAGCAATTTTCATAAAGAGGATGGAGTTATCATTTCTCCTGATGAACAACAAAAAAAGGAATTTGAAAACACCATACAACGAACCGAGCTTGCTTTAGCTGAACTGACGGAAAAATTACAAAAAAAAACCATGCCTTTCTTTTCGCCAAGATATATAGGTCATATGGTCTCAGAAACGTTAATGGTTGCTAATTTAGGCTATTTTGCTACTTCTCTTTGCAATCCTAATAATTGTGCCTATGAGGCGGCTCCGGCTACCACAGAAATCGAAATTGAAGTTGGCAATCAACTGGCTAGCATGTTTGGATACGACACGAGCAAATCTTGGGGACATGTTACCTCAGGGGGCCATGTAGCAAATTTTGAAGCTTTATGGGTGGCTAGAAATTTAAAAACGATTCCGGCTGCTATGAAACAGGTAGCGCCCTCCCTAGTTCATGGGTTTAGCGATTGGCAACTAGCCAATATGAAAGTAAGCCAACTACTAGATCTAATGACCGAAGCTAAACAAGCGGGATTGATAGAAAAAATTCGAGAATATTCGGCACGTGGCCAAGGGGTAGACAGTAGTAAAATTGGAAAGATATTAATTCCTCAATCTAGACATTATTCTTTTGCAAAAGCGGCGGATCTCTTAGGCCTTGGACAGAAAAATATTATTGATATTCCTGTGACAGAAAACTATCAAATGAACATAGATTATTTAAAGAAAACCATTAAAGATCTGGTCAAAAAGAAGATTCCTATTATTGCGGTAGTGGTTGTAATGGGAACGACAGAAGAAGGCGCTATAGATCCTCTTAATGAAGTGATTCAGCTTCGTAATCAATATGAAAAACAAGGAATCTCGTTTTATGTTCATGTGGATGGGGCCTATGGCGGTTATATGAGAACCTTGTTTCTAAATGAGAAAAATGAATTTATGACTCTAGCTGATGTGAAGTCGACGTTAGATGAGAAAGGGATTATTAGTGAAGAATTTAACTGGCCCTCTAAAGCCATTTATGAAAGCTTTAAGCTTATGAATGAGGCCGACTCTATCACAGTGGATCCACATAAAATGGGATTTATTCCCTATGCAGCTGGGGCGATTGTAATGAAAGATCGCAGAATCCTAGATTTAATTTCCTATTTTGCAGCATATGTAACCGAAGAAAACACTAGTGATCCTGTTCTATTGGGAAGCTATATGTTAGAAGGGTCTAAAGCGGGAGCTTCTGCTGCTGCGGTTTGGGTAGCTCATAAAGTGGTTCCATTAAATATCACGGGATATGGCACCCTTATTGGCAAAACCATCAATGTTGCCAACCGATTTAGTGAAGATCTTTCTTTTTTTAAAGATGAATTTGATAATAAAGAAATTCATGTAAAAGTTCTCACAAAGCCGGATTGTAACGTTGTAGATTTTGTCTTCTACGACAAGAATAATAACAATCTAAAAGACATGAATGAATTGAATAAAAAAATATTTGAAAAATTCTCCCATAAGACCCCTCCTATAAGCAGTAGGTCTTTTTTACTTTCCAAGACGGATTTAAGTTTTGACACCTACGGAAATACACCACAAAAGTTTGTAGAAAACATTGGCATGTCTGCCGATGAATGGAAATCCGTACAAAGTGTCTATATCTTACGGGCCTGTATGCTAAACCCATATCTTTCCACAAATAATAGCTATGAAATCTATTATAAAGCGTTTGTAGAAGAGGTCAAAAAAGTTTTGCGAGAAATCTAAAAAAGAAAATGGGTCCCTCATAAGAGGGACCCTTATCTATTTCTTATAAGCTTCAAAGATAGTTAACGGGACATGTAATATCACACGATCAGAGATCTGTTCCACTTCAAAAAATTGTTCTAAACTTTGTAATGCATGTTCATGAGGCACTCTCGATAACCCATGCAAATGACACATAAATTGGGTCATTTCGTTTAATGTTTTAAAAGACCAGGGATAATCAATATGATGTAACTTAGGGTTACTAAGCCCAAAAAGAAAACAAAGAGACTCAAAAAACTCTTCGGTTAAATAGGCCACTTCATGCCCGGTTGTCGAATATTTTGCGACTTCCGTATCAAAATATCTGGCAAATTCAGATCCGGAAAAAACATCGCATATAAAAATTCTGCCTTTTGGCTTAAGAAGCTGAGAAAAATTATAAAATGCTTGGGACTTATTCATGCAATGATGAAAAGCGCCAAGAGACCAGATGCCATCAAAGCTACCTAATTCTTTAGATAAGTCCTTATTTTCCAAAAGCTGATGAGCTCCCGATTGAATCGTTCTAATGTTTTTATAAATACCGCTCAAAATAGTTTTAAGCTGATCCCCGGAAGGATCTGTCGCAACAACTTCTCCACTTGCCGTAACATAATTAGCTAAAACTGTAGTGTAAAGACCGCTTCCTGACCCAATTTCCAAAATCTTTTCACCCTTTTTAGGGTTAAAGATTTTCATATTTATATCCACTTCCTCTTTACGAGTATTGGGATAATTATGCAAAATCTTCCCATACAACTCAGCTCTTTCTCCGACGAAATCGCCACATTTTACTGTCATAAAACTCTCCTTCTTAAATTAGGTTACGAACTTGCTTTTGATAAGAAAAGCGATAAAAGAAAAAACCAACCACTGCGCTAATGGCGCAAAATAGAAATAAATACTGACTGTATTGCAACAATAAACCCCCTACTAAATTTCCGACAAAAAAACCTATATATGAGGAACTTTCCGCTCCTAAATAGGCTCCCTTGTATTCTTCGATTGAAAGATCAAGTAAGAATTTTGAGGTTGATGGCACGAGCAAGACTTCAGCTAAAGTAAATAAAATCATAAAAAAAATATAGTTGGGAAAATTAACCGGGGCAAAATGAAACCCTAAAAAGGAAACCGCTAATAGAACAGCTCCTACACCAAACAAATTTTTTAAAGATTGTCTGATTAGAAATTGGTTAAAAAAAAGACCCGTAGCTATAACTATAATCGGATTTAAAGTTATCAGTATGGAATAGAGATAGCGACCCCCTTCTAGGCCATGTAAGATCTGAGGCATCGTCGAGAAAATTTGTATGTACGTCATAGTAATAAAAAAGTTGGCTCCCATCAAAAATAAAAATGGTTTGTTTTGTTTCATATGTGATAGAGCTTCTTTTAAATTTTTTGAGGACCTAGCGATCAATTCTTTGGGAGGAGAAATTTTAATAAAAAGAAAAATGAAGGCATAAAAGGTTAGCAACAAACAGGTGATATAAAATGGAAATTGAGATCCTTTTAAATAAAACAACGTGCCTATAAAAGGGCCAAGAGCAGCTCCGATGTTATTAGCCATATACCGATAACGGAAAACAAGCGCATGTAAAGAAGGGGGACTATTTGAAGTGACTAAAACGGCAGCTATAGGCTCAAACGTTGCTATAGAAACAGCCAGTATACAACTGCATATCAAAAATTCTATAAAAGTTTCCGATCGACTTAAGCCAAAAAAAGCTGCAGAGCCAATCATTAATACAAAAATTAGGATATTCTTTGGGCTGATCAAATCGGCAACATATCCCCCAAAAACGCCTATTAGACCTGCGCACAAATAGTGAGATCCCAATATAATGCCGATGTCTATAGCACTAAAATGCAATTCTGTTAAATACAAAGCCAAATAAGGATAGCTCATAAAAAGAGCCATTTTCACAAACAAAATTCCAGATATTAACAAATAGACTATCTTTGGTATTTTCATAGTTGAATGTTTCTCATCACCTTTTTCACTCGTTCCATCTCCGTTTCAGTACCAATGGCGATTCTTAACGTATTGGCCACTTGATTCGAACAATTTGCCACTAAAATTTTTTCTGCAGCCAAAGACTGTTCCACTTTTAATCCGTTCGAAAATTTGACTAGAAGAAAATTAGCAAAACTTTCAAATGTTTTTTCGACAATGTTGAGTTTTGTTAAAAAAGCAAAAAAATCGTTTCTTAACTCGATCATTTTAGATCGATAACAACCAAAATTTTCACAATTTTTCAACCTTGATAAAATGACATCAGCCGTTAAATCAGATTGACTAAACAAAGGTTGAATAAAACTTAATAGATTTACAATTTCTCTATTAGCAATTAAAACGCCACAACGAATGCCTGCCAAACCCCAAATTTTCGAAAAGGTTCTTAAAACGATCAAATTATCATACTTTTCCACAATTTCTACTAAGCTTTTTTTGTCTGACCATTCAATGTAAGCCTCATCACAAACAACAATTCCCGAAAATTGAGAGACAACGGTTTCGATATCTTCAAATGAAAGAACTGACCCTACAGGATTGTTTGGAGAACATAAAAATAACACCTTGGCCTTTGAGGCTAAAATAGCTTGAATATTGAGTTTATCAAAATTCGCTCCCCATGAAATCAACTCATCAACACGGTCTATACCCTCTTCAATCATAACTTTAACCGCTATTTCGTCGCATAGTCCATCGCCTGCTTTTAGCGTATCATCAACATGGAAAATTATCTGATCTCCGACATTCATGGCAACGGCTATCCCTCCCTGTGCATAAAGCGTATTGCTCTCTCCGAGTTTGTCTTTTGTAATAAGAATGGTTTTTCCGTGTTTTCCTGCCTCTATCGCAGATCTAAACCCAGCAGCACCTCCGCCTATTATCAGGAAGTCAGTTTCTATGATCGGGATACTTGAAAGATCAAAATCATTTATATATCTGATTTTATTTATCATAAATTCTCTTTTTATATTCTATGCTTTCGAAGCACGAATGTATTCGATGTTTGCTTTTTTTGCCACACTTTCTTTTTATTCCTACTATTTAAAGAAAAATCGTTTATATCTAATATCTTCTATTTTGGGTTTATTTACCCATTATTTTATGATTTTTATTATTCTAGGGCAAATTATTTTTCA
>JBAXUO010000003.1:0-21288 GCA_037129625.1 Chlamydiota bacterium | reverse complement strand
AGATTTGTCCGAAAAAGCGGTTGAAATGGCAAAGAAGAATGCGAAAAGAAATCAGGTCGATGTGGAATTTCTTGTGGGGGATCTATTGAATCCATTTTTACATAGAAAATGTGATATTCTTGTCTCTAATCCTCCTTATGTTTCTCAAAAGGAATGGGAAACTTTGGATCCGGAAGTAAAAAAAGAACCTACCATGGCTCTTCTTGGAGGAGAGTCGGGATTGGAGTATTATAAAAGATTTGCTATTGATGCAAAAAAATTTTTCTATCCATCAGCTTTTCTTTTTTTTGAAATGGGAAGAGGCCAGGGAAAGGCGATACAATCGTTATTTATCGAAGAAGGATGGGGTAAAGGAAAGATTTTCATGGATCTTGAAGGAAAAGATCGTTTCTTTTTCCTTGAAATTGAATGATTTTCTATAGTAATATTCTTAAGTAGAATTTTAGCAAAAAAGTATATTTTATGTTTTCAACCCTTACAGAAAAGTTTCACTCTCTTTTTGAGGGCCTTTCACGTAATAAAAAGCTGACGGAAGACAATATTTCCGAAGCGATTCGTGAAGTTAGGATGGCTTTATTAGAAGCGGATGTGAATTATTCTGTTGCCACAACTTTAGTGAAAAAGATTAAAGAAGGGGCTCTTGGGACCAAAGCTATAGAATCCGTGACTCCTCATCAGCAATTTATCAAAATAGTTCATGAAGAATTGATTCATCTAATGGGTCAAGATGAGGTATTGCTGGAACTGAAAGAAAAGCCGTCTGTGATTATGCTCTGTGGCTTACAAGGGTCGGGAAAAACAACTCACTGCGCGAAATTAGCTTACCATTTGAAAAAGAAAAAGCATGAAAAAATCTTATTGGTCGCTTGTGATTTGCAAAGGCCGGCAGCTGTGGATCAGTTGCATAAATTAGGAAGAGAGGTGGGCGTTGATGTTTTTTCTATCCCAGGTGAGAAAAGGGCTCTTCATGTTGCTAAAATGGCATGTCAAAAGGGAAAAGAAGAAAAATATGATATAGTGGTTGTCGATACAGCCGGACGTTTGCATATTGATGATGAGTTAATGCAGGAATTGGAAGCCTTACGTCATTTAATAAACCCTTCTGAAATTCTATTTGTCGCTAGTGCTACGATGGGGCAGGATGCGGTAAAGGCAGCGGCAGAATTTGATAAAAGATTACAAATCACCGGTTCTATTGTTACGATGTTAGATGGAGATGCTAGGGCAGGTGCTGCGATTTCGATTCGGGAGGTGACGGGGAAACCTTTGAAATTTGAGGGTATCGGAGAAAAGGTTCAGGATTTGCAGGTGTTTAATCCGAAATCGATGGCAGATCGTATTTTGGGAATGGGTGATGTGGTTAACCTAGTTCGAAAGGTTGAAGAAAATATCTCCGAAGAAGAAGGAAAAGCTCTTGAAAAAAAATTAAAGGATGCATCTTTTACGTATCAAGACTATCTCAAGCAGATGTCCATGATGAAAAAAATGGGTTCCTTTTCCAATGTGTTAGGGATGGTTCCCGGTTTTTCTTCTATGATGAAAGGACAAGATTTTTCCGGTGCTGAAAAAGAGTTTAAAAAAGGGGAAGCGATTGTCTGTTCGATGACTCGAAAAGAAAAGGAAGGGATGGACAAGCTTAGCCGGGATAGAAGAAGACGAATTGCGAAGGGGAGTGGGATGCAAGAAGGGGATGTGGATCGATTTATTAAAGGATTTGAACAAATAAGGGAACTTTTTAAAGGAATGTCAAACAAGAAAAAATCTTCAGAAATGTTCCAGACAATGAAGCAGATGCAACAACAAATGGGAGGCAAAAAACCATGGCATTAGTGATACGATTGAGACAGCAAGGTAAAAATAACCGACAGTCATACCGATTGGTTGTCGCAGACAGAAGATCACCACGAGATGGAAAGTATGTAGAGAATTTGGGTTGGTATGATCCGTTTCTTCCGACTGAAAATAATTTTACTATAAAAATGGATCGAATCCAATATTGGTTAGATCATGGAGCTATTCTATCGGATCGCGCTCGAATTTTTGTGAAAAAGGCAAGTCCGGAAGTTTCCAAAGCTCAGCATGAGAAGAAAATAGCTAAGAAAATGAAAGAGAAGAAAAAGAAATAGATCCATGCGTATTGATATTCTTTCTCTTTTTCCTGAATATTTTATCAGTCCTTTCTCGGTAAGTATTATAGAAAGGGCTATAGAAAAAGGAATTATATCAATAAACCAGGTAAATATTAGGGATTTTTCAAAGGATAAAAATAAAAGAGTGGATGATCGCCCCTTTGGAGGGGGCCCTGGAATGGTTCTAGCCGCCCCACCTGTTGTGGATGCGATTCGAAGTGTGAAAACAGAAGAGACGCATGTTGTCTATCTTTCACCCCAAGGGTCGCTTTTGAGTGCAAAAAAATGTGAGGAACTTTCTAAAAAGAAACATATAGTTCTTCTTTTTGGGCATTATGAGGGAACGGTTGAAAGGGCGGTTGCAGAGGTAAATGAAGAGATTAGCATTGGGGATTATGTACTCACGAATGTGTGTGTTTCAGCCATTGTTTTGGTGGATGCTATGATCCGGTTTATTCCCGGAGTTTTAGGTCATCCGGATGCGGCTTTCGAAGATTCTTTTCAGGAAGGTATTTTTGATAGTCCACATTTTACACGTCCTTTAGAATTTGAAGGGTTAGAGGTTCCTGCGGTTTTGAGAGGTGGAAATCATGAAGAAATTCGCAAATGGCGAAAAGAACAGGGTTTAAAAAAAACAAGAAAAGTGCGTCCTGATCTATACGAGGATTACCTTCTCGCGCAGCAAAAAGTTAAAAAGTAAGGAGAATAAAACAATGAGACAATCAGAGCTTATTGATAGTGTTGAATCAGAGTTTATCACTAAAGAAAAAGCAGTTTTTCATATTGGTGATACTGTATGCGTTCAAGTACGCATTATTGAAGGAGATAAAGAGAGATTACAGTCTTTTACAGGTACTGTTATAGCAAGAAAAGGAAAAGGGCTTTCTGAGACCTTTTCTTTGTATAGAAATGCTTATAATTGTTGTATGGAAAGAGTTTTCTTTTTGCATAGCCCAAGAATTGCTAAAATTGAAGTCGTTCGATCAGGAAAGGTTCGTAGAGCAAAGTTGTACTACGTTAGAGGCACTTCCGGAAAAGCAGCAAAAGTGGCTGCGATGGAAAGAAGAGCGTCAGCCTCTGTTGTCGCTGAAGAAAAATTGCCGGCTAATTCCTAACGATTTTTTAAGTCGCCGCTTGTTTCTTATTTTTTGTATAGCTATAAATAGTTATACAAACAAGGAAATGAGCGCGTGCTTTTTTCTACCAATGAAAAATTAAGATTAAAAAAAATGAGTCTCTATGAAAAGGAGCTCTATGCAAGGGGTTATACTGCCATTGCAGGGGTCGATGAGGCGGGGAGAGGTCCTCTCGCTGGGCCCGTTGTTGCCGCTGCTTGTGTCTTGCCTAAAGGTTTTTTGTTAGAGCATCTTAATGATAGTAAACAACTATCTTCACAAGTCAGAGAAATCCTTTTTCAAAAACTTACCCACCATCCGGATGTTGTTTTTGGAGTGGGCATTGTAAATGAAAAAACGATTGATCGAATCAATATTTTACAAGCTACATTCTTAGCTATGAAAGAAGCTATATCTAATCTGCAAGTGCAGCCCGATTTTATTCTTTTTGATGGAAATAGAGCCCCGCTTTCTTCCTTTCCCCATCAATGCATTGTGGCCGGGGATGCTATTTCCATTTCCATAGCAGCGGCTTCCATTATCGCTAAGCAGACAAGGGATCATATTATGGAAGAGATGGCTAAACAATTTCCTGTGTATGGTTTTGCTAAACATAAAGGATATGGAACAAAGCAGCATCGTGAAGCTATTGAAAAATTTGGTCCTTGTCCGATTCATCGTCGCAGCTTTGAACCCGTTGCCTCCTATGGCACATATCAGGAGACTTTTTTATGAAAAAATGTTTTTTTGTTTTTGTGTTGGGATGTTTGAGTGCCTTTGCGAATATACCTGTCATTGGAGAAAAAGCATCTCATTTTTCTGTAGAGACGACAAAAGGGAAAGTTGATTTTCCCGAGCACTATGCTGGTAAGTGGATGGTTCTTTTTAGTTATCCTTCTGCGTTTACCCCGCTTTGTACGGAAGAGATGAAAAAAGTGCATTCAATGATAGATAATTTTGAGTCTTTGCAAGCGGAACTGGTGGGCCTTTCTATTTTTAGTGTGGAAGATCATAAAAAATGGTTAGAGAGTATGCCTTATGGAAAGAAAATTACTTTGATATCCGATAGTGAGAAAAAAATGGGTCTTCAGTATGGAATGTTTCATCCAATTACAGAGCCTAAGACTATACGCTCCGTTTATATTATTGATCCTAAAGGGGTAATTAGGGCTATGTGGTTTTATCCTTCCAAAACAGGAAGAAATTTTGATGAGATTTTGAGAGTTTTAGCATCTATTCAAGCGACGGATCGAGAAGGCGGATATACAGGGCCTTTATGGAAAGAAGGGGAAAAGCCGGCAAGGCTTCCTTAAAGTGAAATTGTTTAGGAAAATATGATATGTATGAGATCCCGAAAAATTTAGAAGTTCTGTCTTTGGATTCTTTTTCTTTGATAGGAAAAAGGATTGAAGATGAAATGTCTGAGGATACTTTGGTATTTTTTGATGTGCACTGGACTCTTTTAAGAGGAGATAGTCCGGCGATGCATCCTCAGATGCGCATTCGATATGAAAAGGTTTTTCAGCGAATTTTCTCTTCTCATTCCCCTGTGGAAGTGGAGATGGCGGTTTGTTTGGCTTTGAGAAGTGGAAAGCAGAGTCTTATGGAAAAGGACATTTCAAAGATTCTTCTTCAGCTTTCGAAAGGAAAGCTGTTAGCTTGCAGCTCGTATATGACGGGTAAGATAGGTCCCTACTCTTTGGAAGCGGATGTATTTGGATCTCTTCAGGGTCTTGGGGTTGATTTTTCTTCTTCGTTCCCGGATGTTTCTTCTTTGGTGTTGGATCAGTTTCCTTTGTTTCATGAGAATTTTCCGATGTATTATCGGGGGATTCTTTTAACGAATCATCAAAGCAAGGGGAGGGTTATGGTCGATTTTTTGAAGAAGGTAGGGTTCTTTGCGAAGAGGGTGATCTTAGTCGATAATAATCCGAAGAAGATTGGAAATGTGAAAGAGGTTCTGAAGGAGTTTGATTCCAATCTTCAGTTTGAAGGGATTTTTTATACAAAAGCGCTGAGTGAAGCGGTTTGGGAGGTTTCTGAGGAGGAGTTTACTTCATTTTGGGAGGGTTTTGCGAAAGAGGCACTTTTGTATTCTGGTAAGTAGAGATGGATTTTTTTTATTTATATTATAGTTATTTCTTAAAAGTATAAGCTGTTAAAGGTTTATATATTTTTGTGGTTAGATGTAAATCTAAGATCTAAATCAACTATTGTAAGGAATGTCTTACAAAAAGATTTCACAAATTCCATTAAACCAGATTAAATGTTATAATATTTTCATTTAAAATTTAAAAAATATAGGTAACCTTATGAGTAATATACCTTCACCGCTCTGGGCTAGTCCATCCCTCTCCTTTAGTTCCTCCGCTCCTTCATCAACATCTATGTCTTCAAGTGGTTCATCTTCTACTGCACATTTCAAATTGGTTTCCAGTTCTAGCTCAGGAAGTGTGAGCGGTTCGCTTCTTCGTCTTCAAGGTCTAATTAGCCAATGTATACAACTGTGGGATCCTACCACCGGGCTATTCAAGGCAGCTATCCTGAATAAGAGTCTGATAAAGGAAGCTGAATCTCTCGTTAGAGAATCTCTTGTTGGTTTTACACCTTATGATACGGAGCATTTTTTTGGGTTTATCGAAAAGAATGACCTTCCTTCCGGATCTAAAATATTTGTGATGGCAGATACTCACGGACAGCTCGAAACCGTTTTTTATATAAATAAATTGCTGAAAGAAGGCTTTTTTGAGAACCCAAACAATCGGTTCATTCAATTAGGAGATCGTTTGGATAGAGGTCACCATAGCTTGCATGTTTTTCATTTGTTTAACCTGCTCAAGAAGCAATATCCCAATCAGGTTACTCTACTCAGAGGGAATCACGAAAATTCTTGGATTATTAGGGATCAAGTAATTCAGAAGGGAATCGCATGGGATCCGAATTTTGGGATGTTTATTTATGGAGGAACTGCCGAAGAAAATAATGTTATTTGGAAGGAGCTAGAGGATCTTTTTGTTACCAATCCTTTAGCTGTGGAGATCTCTCAACAGGGACCATTGAGGGAATATATGGAATTTAATCATGCTATAGCAGAACTTTACGCCGACCCTCAACCTCTTCTTCAGAGAGAGGAGGTTAAAAGTTCTATGCTGATTTCGAAGGAAAGAAAAATATCTCCTCGTGTGGAGTTGCTAGCGCAAGGGGGAAATACCTCTCTTCATATTGCTTCCAAAAGGATTCAAGAACTACTCGAAGAGGATAGGAGAGTTCGAGATGGATATGTGCAAAATTCCAACACGCATTTGGAATGCAAAAAACAATTTTTAAACTTTTCGTACTATAATTGGGCGGATATACTTCCTGATGGGGAAAAAACGAGTATCGGATGGATAGGTGCAAGGAAGTTGAAAATTTCCGGTGAAGACCTCTCAAAAATGCATGAGG
Organism: Chlamydiota bacterium; assembly: GCA_037129625.1. GTDB lineage: Bacteria > Chlamydiota > Chlamydiia > Chlamydiales > SM23-39 > JBAXUO01. The sequence goes on along the minus strand of JBAXUO010000003.1, from coordinate 14,600 downwards.
TGTCCAGCCTTCCCAAGGCAACAGTGGAAATGACGATTAGAGGTCACCAGCACGTGAGTCAGATCAGCAGCTTATCGAATGGTAAAGTGGTTGCGATCACGCTTCCTCAGATAGCTTTAGAAGGGGCGGGTGACCATGCTCTGATGATCTCCATAGCGGCAAAGGTAAGCGATTGGATGGTTAGTGTTTGGCGTCGACAAAAGGGAACGAATATTGTAGAGATCTTTTCTGAGATCAAAATGAGCCAAATCAAGGAAATTATGAGAATGATCTCCCTTTGTTAACAGAGTTCTCGGTTGACTAAAAGAGGGATTCTGGCTCTTGCAAAATACCATTCGACCCGTAGGGACAGTCTATCTAACTCGGTTGGCAAAAGGGTGTTACTATGTTTAGATTCTAAGGGAAAAATCTCTTTGTTAAAAAAAAGGATCCCCTGATTTTGTAAATTTCTAGCTAAAGAGGTTTTTGCAATAATAACTCCATCCGAAATAATCTCTCCTTTTTTTTTGGTTGTTTGAAGAATAATCTCGGGGATATGAAGGGATAGCGAGGCCGATAAGGAGTTCATTTCCCACCCACTTACACGAATAAGCTTACCAATAAAATTGAGAGTCAGCGCTTCCATTTCTTTACTTAGAATGGAAAAGGTCCGATCTTTAACCGACACATAGCGTATGTCTTCTTTAAAAGGATGTTCAAGAAGAACCTGGGCTTGTATAGCACCTCCAATGGAAAGGCCCCATAGAATGATTTCATTTGGATGTATAACGTTTTCTAACAAAGAGAGAGCTGTTTGATAAGTTCTTTTGATCAACTCAAAATGACTGTATCCTAAGCTGTTTCCTGTTACGGGATAATTAAAGATGAGGCAATTCGTTTGAAGTACTTGTAGTTGATAGAAGAAAGCAGGTTTTAATAAAAGAAATTCATAGATATCTGCGCAGCCTAGAGAAAATAGCATCCATCTTTTTTGGATCGTGTTGGATAATGTGTTAGGCGTTCCTATGATCATGGCATCAATGTAGGTGCCGTCTATGCTTAAGGCAATTCTTTTCAGTTTCCACGCTCCCATTTTTTTTTTCAAAATTAGCTTGGCCACTTGTTTTCTTTTTTTAATGGCAGTGGAAGTCGGGATAAAAGATCCTGTAATGACAAATTGGCCGATAAATCGATGAAAAGGATTTGGTTTGGATAGGGGAGTTAAGCTTTCAAAAGAGTAAGTGGGTAAGATCTTTTTTTGAAGGTCATCGACGGTTTTCTTTTCATAGTTAGGATTTATAAAAAATGAAGTGAGAGAATCGTTTAAAGAATGTAGGCTCATTGCATGTCCATATATTTAAGGCCTAAGATATTGCCACAAGTCATTTTTATTGTCAAAAAATATTTTTATTTTTAAGAGGAGTTCTACTGAAATTGGAACATATATTCGAAAAGTTTAATGGCTTTTCACTAGATCTAATAGCAAATGACATGTGTCAGCCGTCAATAGGCCTAAAAAAAGATAGATAAGAGGGGTTTTATACACAGTGATAAAATGAACAAAAGTATCGGTATGAAAGGTGACCTTATGAAAAAGAAAAAGAAAGAGAAAAATAATCCCTGCTAAGAAAATAATGCGCGTAAGGGTTCCTAATAAAAATCGATGGGAAATACCCCGATGATGAAAAAATAACGCGTAGACTCTAAAAGGTAATGTGAAAAGACCTTTCCATGAAAAGAGCTTTATCTGCCCTGCCATATCCATATCGGGATTCATAAAATAAGTTCCATAGAGAAAACTACTACCAAAAACTACAAGATAAGGCCACGGTGAATGAAAAAAATAAACCAAAGCACCTAAAATCAGAGGTAAGAAAAATACATTACAAGTAGTGTGAGTCCGGTATTGAGGCATCGAGTTTCACCCATGTAAGTTCATGTTTGTTATTAAAAAGATGATAAAGGTGACTTCCGGGAATGCTTTTGAAAAGGGGAATGGCATGGTAATGATCCGTCCCTTGAAATTTCAATGTGCATACGAAATTTTTACAAACCGGAAGCCAATTTGTCAAAAATTCATAGAGCTTTTCCGGATAACAAATCACATCGCTAAAGAACCAATCGATCGGAGGAAAATTCTCAGGCTTTAGAGAAAAAGCATCTCCCTTTTGAAAATGGACATTAGGAAGCTTTAAAAGAGAATCTACGATAGGAGCTTTGTCTATGCAATACACTTTGCTTTTAAGAGCGGCTAGTACATAGGTCCAGCTTCCGGGGCTCGCTCCGATTTCCAAACAAGTCTCATTTTTTTGTGGCATTTTTTGTAAAAGAGTAAAAATTTCCCATAACTTTAGATAGGCGCGGCTGGGTGGAGTTTTGGTCTCTTGAAAAGAGATCTCTCCATTAGGAAATAGACTGGAGCATTTATGTGAATAGAGAAGAGTATTTGCATCAATCAAAGTAAAGGATCCTAAAGGATGATTCGGAAGAGGGGAAGGAAAGGTTTGTAGCTTTTTTGAAAGAGGAGGAAGTCCTTCTTCTATTAATTTAGATCTTCTCACATTTTGAAAAGGAAAGAGTGCCCAGTTTCTTTGGATGCTTTTTAACAGCTTTACACCAGATGATATTGATGAAATAGGTTCAAAGGCTGGCTCAAACCAAATATTTTGGGCAAAATGGACCTGATCAGGGGCTTGAGGGGATAGAAATAAACGATCGTAGCGATAGGAAATCTCTTGGAGTTCTTTAGCTAAAGTCTCTTCTAAGCCTTCCGGGGCTAAGTATCCATAAAGTTTTTTCATGAGCGGTGCTGTCTCCAATATTCTGCAATAAATAGTCCTGTAGCTACGGATACATTCAAGCTATCGATGATTCCGGATCCCGGAATAGTAAGGGTGTCTTTGGATTTTTGCATAAGAGTTTTTGAAATACCTTTATCTTCAGCGCCTAAAATGAGAAGGGTTTTTTTAGGGAAAGCATACTTGTAAAGAGAGGTTCCTTCGTGGGAAGACGTGGCGAGAAAAGAAAAGTTTTTTTCCTGAAGTCTCTTAAGATCATTTTCTATATTTTCTACATAAACAAAGGAAACCAGTTCAGATCCCCCTTTAGCTATTCTACAAGCGGAGCCCGAAAGAGTCGGAAGTTTGGATTTTTCTCCTAATATGAAGGGTATGGAAAAGTGTACGCAGGTTCGTAAAATGGATCCTAAATTATGAGGATTTTGCACTCCATCTAAATATAAAAGGCAAATGGGGGCTTCTTTTTTTGCATCTAGGTGCATAAGAAAACTTGGAAAAGACAAAGGCACTTTTTCTACAGCTAGAATGCAAATCCCTTCATGATGAACAGATTCTGTAATTTTTTCTAATTCTTCTTTGGGCACGATATGATAGGCTTTTTTATTTTCTGCGCACCACTTTAAAAGAGGAGAAAAAATGGGTAACAGTTCCTTTTCAAGGTAGACACGGATGACATCGTTTTTTCTTTGTGAAAAGAGGGCCAAGCATGCATGAATTCCGTAATATTTTTGTTCTTTTTTAATCACATGTCCTCTTTTGATAATAAAATTATTTTTAGTTGCGTCCTTTTCTATAGAAAGTTCCTATGGAAAGACTTGATTTTCTCTTGTTTCAAGGTTACAATGCAATAGAATGTTTACAATGGAGCAAAATTCATGCGAAGTATGACTGGGTTTGGAAAAGCATCGATTTCTTCTGAAAATGGGACTTTTTTTGTTGAAATACAGGCGTGGAATCGAAAACACTTAGAGGTAATCACTTATTTGCCTAAAGAATTTTTTTGCATGGAAGTCGATGTGAAAAAAGAAGTGGGTAAAAAAAATTTTCGCGGTCAGATTGTAGTACGTGTTTCTTTTATTCCCAATGTTAAGATGATTCAATCCCTTTTTCCTGATAAAAAATTGATGGAAACGTTGAAACAGGGGTGGGAATCTTTAGCTAAAGATTTGAAAATTAAAGAAGAGATTACTCTTTCGTTCTTGATGAACCAATTAGAAACTTTTTCTCAAAAGGGATCAACCGTTGCTTGTGAAGATTGTAAAGAAGATATTTTACAAGGTGTGAAAGGGGCTGTAGAGGCTCTTATGGCAGCCAAAGAAGAGGAAGGGAAGTCTCTTTCATTAGATATGATGAAAAAATGGGATCTTATCGAAGGCTGGATGCAAGAAATTACGACGCGAGCTCCGTATATGACTTCCATATATCGAGAAAAATTAAAAACTCGTGTGGAGGAACTTATTGGGAAAAGCCCCGATTACGAAGATCGAATCGCTAGAGAAGTTGTAATGTTTTCTGAAAGGGTGGATATTTCTGAGGAGCTAGTCCGTTTTCAAACTCATTTCGAAAAATGCCGAGGTCTTATGCATTCATCAGGATCTGTGGGAAGAGAACTGGATTTTTTAATACAGGAGATGAATCGAGAAATCAATACCTTGTCTACGAAAGCATTAGATGCTACTATATCCTCTTTCGCCGTACAAATTAAATGTACATTAGAAAAAAATCGAGAACAGATACAAAATATTGAGTAGATATGAGACTTCTAGGCAACCTATCGAAAGGTATTTTTTTTGTTGTGAGTGCACCTGCCGGTACTGGAAAAAATACTTTAGTTAACTTATTAAAAGAAGAATTTCCGTGCGTAATTGAAAGTATTTCTTATACTACAAGAAAACCGCGCAAGGGAGAAGTTCACGGCCGAGAGTATTTCTTTGTTTCTGAAGAAGAATTCTTGAGAAAGGTAAAGCTGGGTGAATTTTTAGAGCATGCTAAAGTGTTTGGCTCTTACTATGGGACTCCTAATAAAGAAATTTTTGAACAAAGAGAAACCGGGCATCATGTTGTATTAGTTATTGATACTCAAGGAGCCTTAAGTATTAAAGGAAAGGTTCCTGCCGTATTTATTTTTATAAAACCGCCTAGTGTTGAAGCGATCCACATTCGATTGCAAACGAGAAATACCGAAACAAAAGAGTCGATGGAAGAGAGACTCTCGTGGATGAATAAAGAAATAGAGGCTTCGGTACATTATGACTATCAGATTATCAACGAGGATCTTATAATAGCTTACCAAGTGCTTCGCTCGATTGTTATTGCAGAAGAGCATAAGGTTGTAAAATGAGGGGAAAAGAATGCAGTATTTGACAAATGAACGTTTAAAAAATAAGTTTGAAAACAACTTTGTAATGGTAAATTTTGCTATACACATTGCATGGGAAGCGATTAAAAACCAACAGCCTAAAGAGCTGGATGAAATTATTACCGAACTAATTGTTTTGCCGCCTAAGGTGTAGAAAATGCCTGAGAAAATATTAATTACTTCTGCGCTACCTTATGCTAATGGCCCCATACATTTTGGACATATTGCCGGAGCTTATTTGCCGGGAGATTGTTATGCGAGGTTTGAGCGGTTACGGGGTAATGATGTTTTGTATTTATGCGGATCGGATGAGTATGGGATAGCGATCACTTTAAGTGCAGATCTAGCTAAAAGAACTCCAAAAGAACATGTCGATATTTTTCATGCGATTAATGAAGATTTTTTTCGAAAGCTCAATTTTTCTTTTGATCACTACTCTCGGACGACTTGGCCGGGTCATGTAGAAACCGTTCAGCAGTTTTTTCTTGATCTTTATAAAAATGGATATATTGAAGAAAAAGTAGAAGATCATCTTTTTTCTGTAGAAGAAAATCGATTTCTAGCTGATCGATATGTTGTCGGGACATGTCCGCAATGCGGTTATCCTGAAGCAAGAGGGGATGAATGCTCAAAATGCGGAGCGAGTTATGAGGCTACAGATTTGAAAAATCCCCGTTCGAAATTGACAAATACTCCTTTGCAAAAAAAACCGAGTAAGCACTGGTATTTACGATTTGATTTATTTAAAGATCGGTTGAAAGAATGGTTATTGCAAAAAACCGATTGGAAACCTAACGTTCTTCGATTTGCGATGCATTATGCGGATACATTAAAACCAAGAGCGATTACTAGAGATTCTTCATGGGGTATTCCTGTTCCCCTTCCGGAAGCTGTTGGAAAAGTATTATATGTTTGGTTCGATGCACCTATAGGTTATATTTCAGCTGCTAAAGAACTTTCCGAAAAGAAAAAGGATCCCGATCTTTGGAAAAAATACTGGCTAGATCCCAATGTCAAATTGGTCCATTTTATAGGAAAAGATAATATCCCTTTTCATACCGTGTTTTTTCCGGCTATGATCATGGGGCAAAATGTTCCTTATAAACTCCCCGATGAAGTGCCTGCGAATGAATTTTATCTTTTGGAAGGAAAACAATTTTCTAAATCGGATAATTGGTATATCGATTTAGAAGGCTTTTTTGTTCGTTATACTACCGATCAGATTCGGTATTATTTAGCCACCAGTGCTCCCGAGACCTCAGATGCAGAGTTTACGTGGAAAGAATTTCAACAAAGATGCAACTCCGATTTACTAGGAAAATTAGGAAATTTTGTTCATAGAACTCTTGTTTTCCTAAAGAATAATTGTGACTCCAAGGTTCCCTTGGTTTCTCATATGGAATCGGATGATTTGGAATTTCTTTCGGATGTGAAGCAGAAGGTGGAAGAGGCCTCTTTCGCCTATTCTCATTTTCAACTTAGAAAAGCAGCAGCCGTTTTAATGGAAATCGCACAATTGGGAAATATCTATTTTGATAAGAAAAAGCCATGGACTCTCAAAGGGGATGTAGAAAAACTCTCTGCTGTATTATATGGGTGTCTTGAGTGCATTAAGTGCCTAGCTTTAGTAGCCTCTCCTATTATTCCATCGACAGCAGAAAGTATTTGGAAGCTGTTAGGATATAAAACATCTGTAGAAAAAGGTTTATGGAAATCTATCATTGAGACTCCTATTCCACCTGGACAAGTGATAGAAGAACCCAAAGTGTTGTTTCGGAAAATTGAAGATGCGGAGATAGTGCTTGAAATGGAAAAATTACAAAAAAAAGAAACGAAAGAAGATCCTAGAATTTCGTTTGACGAGTTTTCTAAAGTAGATCTTCGAGTCGCGACGATTCTTCATGTGGAAGCGGTTCCTAAAAGTAAAAAACTCTATCGTATCGAAGTCGAGCTAGGCTCGGAAAAAAGGCAAATCGTTTCCGGTATTGCCGAGGCTTTTTCTCCCCAGGATCTTATTGGCAAAAAAGTAGTGATGGTTGCGAATTTAGCACCTGCAAAACTGATGGGAATTGAGAGTCAGGGGATGATTTTGGCTGTAGGTGATGGAAAAGAGCTTGAGCTTTTATGTGTGAATAAAAGTCCTTCCGGCAGCAAAGTTTCTTAAAAATTATTTGTTTTCTTTTCGGGAAAGCATTTCTGTAATGGCACATTCTAGTCCGGTATAGCGATGTAGTGCGTCTGTATTTTTAATCGCAATAGCTACGGCTTGTTTTGTCCCTACAAGGATAACCATCTTTTTTCCTCTCGTTACTGCAGTATACAGAAGGTTACGAAAGAGGAGTTTAAAGTGGCACATATGGATAGGAACGATGATGCAGGGGCATTCGCTTCCTTGGTATTTATGAACAGAGACGGCGTAGGCAAGGGTGATTTCATCGAGTTCCATAAAATCATAAGCGACTTCTTTTTCATCAAAAGCGATTGTCATGATTTGAGTTTCCATGTCAATGGCAACAATTTTTCCTAAGTCTCCATTATAGACGTTTTTGTTGTAGTTGTTCCGAATTTGCATCACCTTATCATGAATATGGAAACGGCTTCCTCCTCGATAAAAAGGATGGGAAGAGGGGTTTAATGCATTTTGAAGAATAAGATTTAAGTTTTCCGTCCCAATAATGCCTTTTTTCATAGGGGAGAGGACTTGGATATCCTCGATAGGATGAAATCGTTTTTTTTCCGGAAGGTCATTTTGTAAAAGGGAGAGAATTTTTTTCAGAATTTCTTCCGGTTCATTACAGGGGAAGAATTGAAAATCGCTCCAGGCAGAAGAGATGAGTTCGGGAAACTCTCCTTGGTTAATTTTATGGGCATTGACGATGATTTTAGAGTTAGCGGCTTGACGAAAGATCTCTGTGAGGCGGATTACAGGAAGAAGGCGGGAAGAAATGAGATCTTTTAAAACGTTTCCGGGGCCTACACTGGGCAATTGATCGACGTCTCCTACGAATAGGACTCGGGTATGATCATCGATAGCTCGAAGGAGATGAAAAAGTAAAAAAGAGTCAATCATACTTGCTTCATCGATAATGAGAAGATCGCATCGGAGGGGGTTTTCTCTATTTTTCTTAAATCCGTTACTACTGAAATCGAATTCTAAAAGGGCGTGGATGGTAAAAGCTTTTTTTCCGGTAATTTGGGTTAATCTCTTTGCTGCTCGACCGGTAGGGGCTGCCAGAAGTATTTTTTTTGTAATTTTTTCTGAGATTTCCAAGATAGCTTTTGTGATGGTGGTTTTTCCGGTTCCGGGGCCGCCGGTGATGATTTGCATTTTCTGGGTGAGGCCTCCGGCGACGGCTTCGCTTTGTTCTTTTGCCAGTTGGATTTTCAATTGACTTTGGACCCATTCTAGAGCCTTTTTTGTGTCTATGGATCGCAGAGAAGTTGGGCTTTTTAGAATGCGAAAGAGCTCTTTGGCTGCGTTTATTTCGACGTGATAGAGCATTTTTAGCCAGATAAAGGGTTCCTTTTGTATGGTGGATTCGATAATGGTTCCTTTTTGGATCATTTGCTCTAAAATGGGTTGAACCAAAGATTCTTCGACTTCTAAAATTTTGGTGGCATCCTGAAAGAAAGATGCTTTGGGATGGCAGGTGTGCCCTGAGTTGGTGTATTCCCATAAGACGTGTTCGATGCCGGATTCAATTCGTAGTGGAGAGGTTTTTTCATAGCCTAATTTGGTAGCGATGAGATCTGCGGATTTAAAGCCGATCCCTCGGATTTCTTTTGCGAGTTGGTAGGGGTTTTCTTGTACTTTTTTGATGCTATTGTCGCCATGTTTTTTAAAAATTTTTTGAGCATGGGAAGGGGAGACGCCATAGGTTCTTAGAAAGATCATAACTTCGCGGATGGCTTTTTGGGCAATCCAGCATTCTTTAATTTGAGTGATTCTTTTTTCACCGATGCCTGGGATATCTAAGAGTTTATTTGGAGTTTGTTCGAGGATAACGAGGGTTTCTAATCCGAATTGGTCAACGATTTTTTTGGCATATATAGGGCCAATGCCTTTAATGAGTCCGGATTCGAGGTATTTTTGGATCCCAATGAGGTCTTGGGGGGCTTTTGTGGTGAAGGATTGGACTAGGAATTGTTTTCCGTGTTGGGGGTGATTTTTCCATTCTCCTTCACAAAGTAGGGTTTCTCCGGGCTGTATAGAGGGTAAAGAGCCTGTGATGAGTGTTAAATCTTTTTTTTGTTTTTCCTTTAATTTGGCGACGGTGAAACCATTTTCTGGGTTAGTGAATAAGATATTTTCGACATATCCGAAGATTTGCTCCATAGGAAAAACCATTTTAAATTGAATCTAGGTTACAGAAAAAGGGATTTATGTTGGAAAAAATGATCTTTTTTTCTACGATAAGTAATGTTTTTATTCCGAGTTAGCTCAGTGGTAGAGCAGTTGACTGTTAATCAATTGGTCGCAGGTTCGAATCCTGCACTCGGAGTTCTGATTTAGAGGCTCTTATGGTGAAAGCTATAAGGGCCTTTTCTTTTTATGGCACACTTTTGGCACAATATTTTCCAACAAATGACAACAGAAAAATAGCAAAATGAGCTTGTTTTTAAGATTCACTGTGCCATGGACGATGTTAAATCGAGCATTTCATAGACAAACCTCATAAGATTGTAAATCTAAAGAAGGAGTAAAAAAGGTTTTAGCTAATCGAATTCTTATTGTCAGCTTGAAAGCTTTCCTTTAATTTTTTAATTGGATGAGTGTCTAGAATAATCCTAAGAGTTTTTATTTTATTTTTTTCATCGAACTCAAAAAGATCTACAGCTTCAACATTCACTTTAATTTTTCCGTTCCATAGAGTCTCAAGATAAATATAAGCTGCAACACTTTTGGAATCATCTAAGCCAATAAATATTTTCCTTAGATCAACAATAGTTCTTTTGCTTGTGGAAAACAAATTTTCAAAGAATTCTGCTGGCTCCTTTTCACCAACTAAGAAGGAGTAAACTTTGGACTTTTTTGCAAATAAATCGATTATTGTTTGATAATCATTTTCTTTTAAAGCTTTACAGTAAGATAAGATAAGATAATCTCTCTCTTTGGTGTTTTCATAAAGTGTTCCTGTTTTTTTTTGACAATAGCTAGAGAAGTTCTGATCTTTCCCCATTATCATTAATGAGCAGGATGAAATTCAAGTTCTAATCCACAGGCTTTAATAGCACTGATAAGTGTTGAAAATCTAGCTTTTCCCTTCTGTGAGAGACTTCGGTAAAAACTTTCTCGACTAACTTTCATTTTTGATGAGATTTTTGCCATACCACCGTGAGCTTCGACTACATCTCGAACAGCGAGTTGAAATATACCCATGTCTTTATTTTCAAAACTTTCTTCTAAGCATGCGTTTAAGTATGCTGATGCATACTCAGGATCGTTAAGTTTTTCTATTAAATGTTCTTTATAAGTTCTATATTTTCTCATTTTTACCTCTCGTTAGGGCAAGATGTTCTTGCCAGTATTCTTTTGCCTTATTAATGTTTTTTTGTTGTGCTTTTTTATAACCACCAAAAAGCAAAATCAAAAATGTTTTTGTTTTAAATCCAAAGTAAACTCTGTATCCAGGCCCAAAATCAAATTTTAGTTCAAAAACACCATATCCAACAGGCTCATAGATTCCTAGATTGCCATTTTCTCTAATCCTGGCAAATCTTGCATCTATTCTGGCTAAAATAGTTTTGTCTAAACTTTTCTCCTATTCTGTGTAAGGTTCTTTTCCTGTGCTGGTCTTGTATATTTCGATTTCGAACATGAGATTCTCTTATTCTTTAATTGTTGCTGATTGGATACAATTATGTAACACAAAAAATTTACAAGGTGGGGTGCTCTTTTTAAGCAATTAACAATTAATTTGTTGAGGTTTTTCAAGTGCCTTTTTTCTTTTATGACTTCTTGTTACCTTGATATGGTGAAATTCTCCAAGAAAATTGAAGAAAATGAAATAAAAATAGTATTTGAAGTCGATTGAGCCTAGTTCATCTTCATCTTTTTTGGTGTTTTAAACTTTTATTGCAGGAAGCTTTTTCTCTACATTGTGAAATCGGTTTTTACTCAAAATGCATTCCTAATGCCTCTAATGAATAACGCCTCATTTTAGATCATTCCAAACAAATGGATTTTTTTGAAAATTACGTAGACAAAAACCTCAACGCTTTAAACATTAGTAGCTTAACGGCGACCAATTTAACTATTACATTAAAATAGTCGCGACTAATTTAACATATATGTTAAAATAGTCTTATGAAAAGAGTATATGAAATATTAGTAGAAGAGCACCTATCTGAGTATCGACAGATGGTTTTTGTATCTGGACCTAGACAAGTCGGAAAAACAACCACCTGCCGTGAAGCATCACAAACAAATCCCACCTATTATTATTTTAACTGGGATAACGAAACGCATCGAAAGCTCATTATAGCGGGGCCTGAAACCATTGCACAAACAGCTCATTTAGAAGAAATTCAAAAAATCCCACCCATTATTGTCTTTGATGAAATTCACAAAAATCGTCATTGGAAACGCTTTCTTAAAGGTTTTTTTGATACCTACGAAAAAAAATGTCGGATCATAGTCACTGGAAGTTCTCGCTTAAATGTATATAAGCAAGGTGGAGATAGCCTCATGGGTCGATATTTTCTCTACCGATTACATCCTCTGTCTGTCGGAGAAATTGCAGACCCTACTTTCGGCGCGACAGAAATTCGCAAACCGAAAGAAATAGCCGCATCCGATTATACAGCTCTTTTAAAGTATGGTGGATTTCCAGAACCTTATCTCAAAAGGACCGACACCTTTTTCCATCGTTGGAAAAACCTTCGAAAAGAGCAGTTTTTTCGAGAGGATTTAAGAGATCTCACCCGTGTGCAAGAACTCAGTCAAATACAACTTTTAGCCGACATTTTAACTGAAGAAGCTTCTCATGCTCTAAACCAAACACACTTAGCAGCCAAAATCAATGTCTCTGTACCTACCATCCGGAGGTGGATAGAGATTTTGAAAAAACTCTATTTCTGTTTCACTATCCAACCTTGGGCAAAAAATCTAAGTCGTTCTCTGATCAAGGAACCGAAAGTCTATCTTTGGAACTGGGCTTTGATAGAAGAGGAAGGTGCCAAAAATGAAAACATTCTAGCCTCACACTTATTAAAAGCTGTTCAATTTTGGACAGATCGAGGTCTCGGAGATTACGAACTCTACTATCTCCGAGATAAAGAGAAAAGAGAAGTCGACTTTTTAGTCACCAAACAAAAAAAACCTTGGTTTCTTGTGGAAGCAAAATCATCAGGAAATGCAGGTTTATCTAAATGGCTTTATTATTACCAAGAAAAGCTAAAAGTGCCGCATGCCTTTCAAGTGGGCTTTGACCTTCCCTACGTAGATGCTGACTGTTTTCAGGAAACAAAACCTGTGATTGTCCCAGCAACCACTTTTTTGTCCCAATTAGTCTAAACCTGTTACGCTTTCTCACTTTGTTAAAAATCAAGCTTTCTCCATACTGCAAGCAACAGCGGCAGCAAGAAGTGTTCATTCGGAAGCTTTTTCTCTACATTGTGAAAAAAGATGACTATCAAAACTCCTAGAGCCGAAAGGATTCCGAGCAAAAAAAATGCTGTTTGGAAATTACCTGTTAGGTCTACAAGCCATCCGGTTATCGCGGGTGCAATAATGCCGGATAGAGAAAAAATACTCGAAGTAATCCCTTGGGCCGCTCCTATATGGCGGCTGGCCACTTCAATGTTTACATGAAAAAAAATGGCCAGTGGCATAAATCCAAAACCGACACCTAGACTTAATAAAAAAAGAGTGACCGGAAGAGAATGGTTTATACTTAAAGAAAGAAAACAAAGACCGGTTAGTAATTGACTTATCCAGAGTACATGGGAATGGGCGATGCGAAAACTCTTTGTTTTTTTATAGAGCCAATGAGAAATATATCCACCTAGGGGTAAAAAAAGAGAAGCCGCAAGCCAAGGAAGAGTTAAATACCATCCAATACTTTTTAAATTGAGACCAAATTGAAAAGATAAATATCCCGGAAGCCAAAGGGTTGCAAAAAACACCATGTAACCAAAAGCAAAGTAGGAAAGATTATTGGCAAGAAGAGTTCGATTAAATAGAATAAAACGCCAATCCGTTGCCACTTTTTTTGCAGGAAAAAGGGGGAGAATGCTTTCTTCTTTTGTCTGCTTATGAGTGTGCTTCTCAGAAAAGCCTTTAAAAAAATAGTACCAGACAATACCCCAAAGGATACCTGCTAAACTTATGATGATAAACATTTGTCTCCATCCAAAATTAGCAGCCAGATAAGAGGTAATTGGAGCTCCTATAGCACTAGAAATGGGAATTGCCGCAAGGCTAAAAGATAGAGCTTTAGCGCGGATTTGGGAGGGAAGAAAATTATTTACCGTACAAGATACGGCGGGATAGTGGGGTCCTTCAGCAACGCCAAGTAAAAATCGTAAAACAACAAAGCTCCATAAACCCGTAGCTAAGCTAAGAGTTCCTAAACACAAAGACCATGCAATAGCAGCTACAGGCCAGATTATGGATGATCCAAATTTGTCAACCAGCCAGCCCCCAATACCTGTAAGAAATAGATATCCAAAGCCAAAGGCGGAAAGAATCAGGCCAAATTCCGTATCGGTAAAATGAAATTCTTTTTTTAGAGGTTCTATGACAAAAGAAATAGCGGATCGATCGATGAAGTTTACAAAAGTGATAAAAAAAATAAGACTTACAATAAGCCAGGGTCTTTTTTTCATAGGGTCCTTCTTGTTAAATTATCTTTTCATATTTTTGGATTTTTGCCGAAGCAATTTTCACAAAATTATAGGTTTTATTGGCTTTGCTCAAAAAAAGGAGAGTAGGATAAAATTTTGGAAATAATTATTGAGCTATAGAAAAATCGTGGATAAGAAAGTTGCCCTGTATTGTGATGAAGGTGTTAGCGCATCTGCACTAGAACACTTAAGAAAAAGCCTACTTCGAGAAGGGGTTCAAAATATTCGATTAGTGTCACGGTTGGATTTGAAAAAAGATAATTGGAAAAAGGATACTTTTCTTCTTATCGTTCCTGGGGGAAGAGATGTTCCCTATCATAAAGCTTTAAAGGGAGAGCCTAATAAAAATATCCGCTCATTTGTTGAAGAAGGGGGTCGTTACCTTGGACTTTGTGCGGGGGCTTATTATGGGAGCGCAGGTATAGAGTTTGAAAAGGGGACAGCTTTAGAGATTGTAGAAAGCCGGGAGCTTTGTTTTTTTCCGGGTGTCGCTCGAGGGCCTGCCTATGGGAACCATCAATTTTGTTATCGTTCGTCACGAGGGGCGAGAGTCGCTCATCTTTTACTTGCAGATTCCGTCTCTGCTGCTTTTTTTAATGGGGGACCTGCATTTATTG
>JBAXUO010000029.1:0-11502 GCA_037129625.1 Chlamydiota bacterium | reverse complement strand
ACCTTGGCTCCCTTCTTTTTCTTCGAAAAAAGGGCCGCAATCGCATCGCAAGACTCCTGTCTGGCTGAAGCTAGAAAGCCGCACGTATTCACAACAAGATAATCGGCTTCTTTCTCTTTGTCCGTAACCTCATAGCCTGCCTTCATCACTAGGCCAAGCATCACCTCGGTATCGACAAGATTTCGAGGGCACCCTAAGCTAACAAAATAGATCTGTAAAGACATTTTTTTTCTCTGGCTTATTCATAAAAAAGATTTATGATGTATTATACACAGGTAAAGAAAAAAATCCCATTATGTTACGTTTTTTTACTCGAAAAATTTTGATTTTTGTTTTCTCACTCTTCTTTGTAACGAGTCTTACCTTTTTTTTAATGAAATCCATTCCTGGAGACCCCTTCCTTCAAGAAAAATTTATACCCAAGGAAATTCTTGATTCTCTTCGGGCTCATTATGGATTAGATCAACCCCTGCTTATCCAATACGGAAAATATATGAAAGGGATTGTGACTTGGAATCTAGGTCCCTCTTTTGTGTATGAAGGGCGAACGGTAAATGAAATTATTGGAGAAGGGTTTCCGGTTTCTGCTTTATTGGGCTTAGAGGCTCTATTTTTATCTTTATTTTTTGGAATTCTTTTTGGTTCTATTGCTGCCATGAAAAAAGGAAGTAAAACAGATCATTTCTTTTCCATTTTTGCTCTTATAGGAATTTCCGTTCCCAGCTTTCTTTTAGCTACGTTATTACAATATCTTTTTGCCTTAAAGCTAGGCCTTTTTCCAATAGCTCGATGGGGAACTTTTCTACATACGGTACTCCCCGCTTTTGCTCTAGCAGCTATGCCGACTGCTTTTATTGCCAAACTAGTCAGGGTAAATTTGATCGAAGTCTTGCAGCAAGATTATATTAAAATGGCCTATGCCAAAGGTCTATCTTCGGTTCAGATTGTAATGCGACATGCCCTGCGCAATGCCATGCTTCCTGTTTTGGCTTATTTAGGCCCTTTAATGGCTCAAATACTGACAGGCAGCTTTGTGGTTGAGAAGATTTTTGGGATTCCAGGCCTTGGACAGTGGCTTATTTTAAGCATTTCGAATCGGGACTATACATTGATCTTAGGACTTACCATATTTTTCAGTTTTCTTTTGATGTCTATAATATTTGCTATAGATTTAGTCTATGAGTGGGTGGATCCGAGAATACGACTTAACCACTCTTCGAAATCAAGGATTGGTGAATAAAAAGTTAAAAACCAATACAATATCGAAATCCCACTCTTGGAATTATCATGTCTTTCCATCCTTCCGAATGATGATGAGAATCCTTATACAAAAAAGGCCAACTTAACCCAATCTCCACAAATCGGTCTTTTTTCTTTGCGTTTTGATACTGACATCCAAAAGCAATTTCCGGAGATATAAAAGGTGCCGTAAGACCACAACCGGGAAATACAAAAAACATCCCACCCCCAAGACCTAACCCATAATAAATTTGAGAATCTTCTTTCGGCGTCGGATAAATGAGATACAGAGCCTTCCCTTTGACATGGGTATATATTAAAGAAGAAGAAAAATTCATCGAAAGTTCATACCCACGGCTATCTTTTTGGTTTCGATACCCACCGCCCAGACTTATTCCTGGAAGCCAAGGATAGAATCCTGTTTGCAAGCCCATTTCCAAAAAACCAAAAGAATGCTGGATTTCCGGCTTTTCACATGTTTCGGAGAAAGCCGTAATTGAGGCTGTTAACAACAGCAGAAATATTTTTTTAAACATATTTACGTTCCTTTTCAAAAACTTGAAAGAATTATAAATTTGTTTTTCGTATTTTTGCCATTTAAAAAACACTACGATGCTTCATGTCGCTTTAATGTCTTGGCAGCTGTTTGCACATCGTCGATAATACGTTGTACTTGAGCAGCAAGTGGTGATGAAAGTATGGCTTTACGTCTTGTTAAGACTTCAGTAGCTTTCGAACGATGTTCTTCTATTTCCTTCAAATCATGATAAGAAACATCTTCCTTTAAGTTTAAAATTTTACAAGCGCCGATAAAATTCTTTGGATTCGCTCTTGAAGACCCTGTGGTAGGTAATGGCGAACTATGTGATGGAGCTTCTTCAATCGGGCTTGTGTGTATTCGACCCACATCAAGGGGTTTTGCCGTTAGTAATGGAGAAAATTTAGGCTGGCGATTTTCTAACATTACAATAGCTTTAATGCGCTCTTTATCTATTCCTTGGGAACTATGAATCTCCTCTGTCTGAAAAAGCGAGGCTGAATGTCTTCGATAAAAATTAAGTGATTCAGAAGCCAAGTCTATTCCGATGGAAAGCCATTCGCCATGCGGGCAAAATAATGAGGTATAAGATGAAACATCTAAGACAACTTTAAGGTAATCTTTGTTATGAGCCGCTGTTGTTATACTCAAGGTTCGGAGCGGAAGAGTGAAAAGTTGAGTTGCTAATACAGACTGACCGAAAATTTTACAACCGAAGGTTGTTGAGGCGGCAGCTGTTGTAATAACGGTTTGGATATTCGGCCACTGAGACATTTTTTTCGAAGGGAAACAGTCACGAATTGCACTTCCAGGGTTGATCTTTAAGCTCATTCTTCATCTCCTTTTGATTAAAAGTTAAATTGGTTTTAACTGTATAGTTTTTTTCATATTGAAATAAACACCCATTGATTCTACAAATTGAAAAACTTTAATGCACGGTCCAGTTGCATTGACAGAAAATATCAATTTTTTATTTTCAAGCCCACCCAACTCTTGTTCTTTACTGTAAATATCATTTCTAATGCCCTGCAAATAATCAGCAATTTTGCGTATTTTGGTTCCTTCCCCGTAAAGTATATTCTCAAGAGTGGCGATAAACAACTCCTTATCTTCAAAACCAATCTCCTTACAAGAAATTTCTTTTTGAAAAGCCTGAATAAAAGGCATTAGTTTGCTATCAAGTAATTTTCGATAACACTCCCCTTTTGGAATGGGACCAAACGGTACTACTACCAAACGTCCTAAAAACTCCTGTGCAAAACTAGAAGGCATCGGGTGCATTCGATTTAACACTGAAAACATTTCAGAGATCTGACTAGGAATGACTCTATGACGAAAAGCTTCTAAGATTTCTTCTTGGTATAAATTGGAAGTGCATATAAAAACACATTTTTCAAATTTATAATTTATGGTTACATTGGAATAGCCTTCCGTATACAAAATAGGACATATTCCCTTATCAAAAAGAGTTAGAAATGTTTGTTTCAGTTTGGAGTGTACTTTTTCCATTTCATCAAATAAGATCACAACATTTTCAATCGTGCGTGAGGAAGTTTTGGCTAGAGATTCAGCACTTTTTATTTCCTTTGTAACTGGAGTTTCGTATTTCTCTATTTCCTTTGCAAAATGAGGTTTATCTGACGATCCTACATAACCGGTGGAAGATCCAAAAAAACGTGTAAAGTCCTCCTCACCAGGATATTGATTCATAGAAAAAGAGACAAGCCGATTCAATTTAATCTTTGACACTGCCGTAGCTAATTCTGTTTTTCCCACTCCAGTTGGACCAACAAATAAATAAACTCCGTTTTTAATAGTCATCCTTTGTGTTGCTAATAGACCTACCACTTGACGAATGGCTTCATCCTGACCTAGAACTGACTCTTGCAATTTTCTCACTGTAATTGGATGAAAATCTAGCCCTGTTTGAGGATGGAGACGCTGCGCTTTCTCCGCACCTTCCGATAGCAATTGTTCATAGACTGTTGGATATTTAATTTCCATACGCTTAAAAAAAGTGTTTTTGTTTTCCAAGCTCTCATTTGCTAATTTCTCAGGAATATCTTTAAAATAGGAATAATCACGCTCTTGAACAGGACCTCTTAACTGTTCCGGAGCTAAACCTAGTGTAGATAAAATACTTTCCTCGAGCTCATTGCCCCTCAAATAATTCATTATCGATTGGATGCAATTACCTCCCTGGTTTTCGTGGAAAACACGACGAAATTGTTGCCAATTCTCAAGAGGAGCTTCTAAAGAACAACGTGCGATATCTAACAACGGACAGGGAAGGCTGTGCTTTGAGAATTGATATAACTGCATCTCGGAAAAAAAAACCTGTAGTGAGCTCAAAAATACTTGGGCATCTAAAGCATTCTCAATAATGGGAATCTTTATCTCAGGTGATAATGTCAATTCCATTTTCACTGTATTTTGAGGATCTAAAATAACCGTAGCCTGCAGGTTTGGAAATCGTTCATGGACACTCTCAAATATTTTCATAGGCGAGTTTAATATGCGTAATGACATTGAGACCTCATATTGTTATTCCTACTACACTTAATTGAACTAATTCCAATTATTCTCTTTATATAAAATTTTTATTGCTAAATTAAGATCTTCTTCGAGAATCTCCACGTTTTGCGCTGATATCTCTGCACCCAAAAAGGTTACACCGTCAGGATGAAGTCCTTGCATTTGTACGCGAATAGCTGCATCAACCTGCACTTTTGTATAAGGAGCCCCTTTTGGATCAAGATTCAATACCTTATAAGCCCAAGCTAAATTCTTGCTGGGAATAATATCACCTCTTGCCATCTGCGCTATGTCAGAGGCCAGAAGACATCCATCAATTGCAATAGAAGCAATAGGACCGTAAATTGGAATCAAAGTAATAAAGCCAGAACCAATTTCAATCACAGCCTTGATATACTGTCCATCACAGAATCGTTTAGTTCCTAAAGCAACGCCCGTCCCTATGCTAACAATAGGACCGTAAATTGGAATTATTTTTGATGCTGCCTTCCCAATTAGTTTTGTACTTCCTTTTTTAATCAATTCTTCAGCAGCCTTTTGCAATGCTTTCTCTCCACACTTTCTCCAAACCACTTTTCCAGTAAGTTTAAGACACTCATACGGGACTATGGCACGGTTTAATGGCGCTGAAAATTTTTGTTGACACAGCGATAACGCATTTATCTTTGCACTCTGATACTGTATTATTTGCGATGCAATCTCCTTCTCAGAAGACAAATCAATAACTTTTGCCTTTAAAGCCTGTACTTCTTTTGCTGTCTCCACATTTACTGCTTGCTGAGCCCTTAAGGTTTCCTCTCTTTTTTCATTTTGCGCCCTAAATTGAATTATATCATATTGAAGCTCTTCATCCACGGCCAAAGGACCTATAGAATGAGGACCAAAGGGACATACATCACCCTTCGTAGCAACCCAAACTGCAGCTAGAGATCTTTCAAGAGAATGGGATTGAGAACATCGAATCGGCTCGTGAAGCAATGTTTCGGTAAATATATCCTTAAATCTAGGTTCGGTCTCAATAGGAGCGTCTCTCTCTTCCGTTAAAGAAACGGCTGATTTATAAATAACGAGATATTTTTTTTGCATCACTTCTCTCTGAAAGTCAGATGGTGGTATAATAGGAAACGTTGGAAGAAGCTGAGGATTCGCTACCAAAAATTGAGTAATTCTCTGAGCTACATCATTACCGGCCATATTATCTTTTAATAAATATCGACGAATGCTTGGCCTTGAGTTACATCTAATGTAAGTTTCCTGTAAGGCTTGATCGTTTAGTGCTGCTATTGACATTTTTAACCTCCGTTATGAAAATCAGAAAGAAGATACCTTAATCAGATATTAACAATCAAGGAACATTCGATATTTTGTTAGTTAAGAATCTAAATTTATTCATTTACAAATATAACTACTTATAAAAAATAATCTGCAGATTTATTAGTAAAAAAACAGAATAAAACAAATGTTTTTTTACTGAAATAATTTGAAAGGTTATTCAACCCGAAAATCACTTAAAATAAGCTTATTTACACTTTTCAGTTCCTTCCTAATCCTTTAATTTTTATCATGTACCCTTAGATGAAAAGACCCAAGACTCGTTCATGAAAAAAATACCGTTTTTTTCCTACCCTTTAGCCCTCACAAGCCTTATCTTTTTATCTACCTTTTTTCTCATGGCCATTATCGGCCCCTTCCTAACCCCCTATTCCTATCATGAGACCCACCTCGATTTAAAAAATTTAGCCCCCTCCTTTCAGTTTTGGTTCGGAACCGATGAACTCGGAAGAGATCTCTTTACTCGCACCTGGTGGGGCGCTCGCATTTCCCTAACCGTTGGCATTAGTGCTGCCCTTATCGACATGATTATCGGAGTCTTTGTCGGATCGGTGGCTGCCTTTTTTGGTGGAAAAATCGATGAAATTCTGATGAGACTTTGTGATATCCTCCATTCGCTCCCCTATCTTTTGATTGTAATCCTCTTAATGGTGATCATGGGACCCGGCATTGGAACTATTTTAATTGCTTTGACTATCACTGGTTGGATAAATATGGCCCGAATAGTTCGGGGACAAGTCCTTTCTTTGAAAGAAAGAGAGTTTGTGAAAGCTTCCTATGTACTTGGAGCCTCTTCTTTCCGTATTCTTTTCATTCATATTATACCCAATGTTTCCAGTACTATATTAGTTACGATGATGCTAACGATACCTTCTGCTATGTTCGCAGAAGCTTTCTTAAGTTTCTTAGGTCTTGGTGTGCAAGCGCCTATCGCGAGCTGGGGGGTTATGATGAATGATGGACTAAGCGCCCTTCGATACTATCCATGGAGACTCTTCTTTCCGGCTATATGCATCACATGCACAATGGTTGCTTTCCATCTTCTATCTGAATCGATTCGAGAATTTTTAGAACCTCGGAAAGCCCTATGAGTAAGCCTTTGTTAGAAATAGTCGATCTCAGCATTTCTTTTTCTGATCAAGAAGCTCCGGTCCAAAAGATAAGTTTTACTCTTCATGAAGAAGAAACTCTTGGTATAGTTGGTGAATCAGGAAGCGGAAAAACTCTTTCCATGTGTGCGATTCTAGGCCTTCTTCCCCCCAATGCCAAAGTAACCGGATCGATTTTTTTAGAAGGTAAAGATATTTTACATATACCTGAAAGGGAAAAAAGGTCCTTTCGTGGAAAGAAAATAGGTATGGTTTTCCAAGACCCTATGACCTCTTTAAATCCGACAATGAAAATAGGTTATCAGATTGTAGAAACGATAACGCTACATAATAAAATCTCGTATAAAGCTGCCAAGAAAAAGGCTTTGGATCTATTGGATAGTGTCTTCATTCCTTATCCTGAAAAGAGTTTTCATTCCTATCCTCATGAGCTGAGTGGGGGCATGCGCCAAAGAGTTTGTATCGCTATCGCTCTATCAGCCTCCCCATCTATTTTAATTGCGGATGAGCCCACAACTGCGCTCGATGTCACGATTCAAGCTGAAATCCTTTCTTTATTTAAAATGATTCAAGAAAGGCATAAACTGAGCATCTTAATTATTTCTCATAATCTAGGGGTTATCACCTCCCTTTCAGATAGGATTTTAGTCATGTATGGAGGCAAAATTGTAGAAACGGGCTTAGCCCAAGAAATTCTACAAGATCCTCAGCATCCTTATACAAAACTGCTACTGAATTCCTATCCTAGACTCGATAAGAAACCTTTGCAAGAGCTCCCTACGATTTTTGGAAATCCCCCAATTATCCAAGGAGCCAAAGAAATCTGTTCTTTTACAGAAAGATGTCCATATAAAGAAGAAATTTGCACATCTACGGCATTACCCACATTTTTTCATAGAGCTAACTGTTGGAGGTGTCATGCATCCAAATCCTCTACTTGAAGTTTTGTCTGTCATTAAAACTTTTTCCCATCACAAGAAAAAAAAAGCTGCGATAAATAATATCTCTTTACGTGTTTACCCCGGAGAAACCTTAGCTATTGCGGGAGAAAGTGGCAGTGGGAAGTCTACCATGGCTAAAATGATGGTAGGATTGGAAAGGCCCTCTTCGGGAGAGATTCTTTTTAAGGGGAAGCCACTCTCCAGTTATGATCGAAAGGAACGATCCACGCATATTCAAATGATTTTTCAAGATGCCTATTCAGCATTAAATCCTAAAATGCATATAAAAAGAATTCTGCAAGAACCGTTTCATATTCATAAAAGAGAGGTTTCTTCTAAGGATATAATTGACCTGTTGCATCTTGTAAGTCTTTCAGAAGATATTCTTGAGAAATATCCTCATGAATGTAGTGGAGGTCAAAGGCAAAGAATCGTGATTGCTAGAGCTTTAGCTTTACAGCCAAAGCTTATTGTATGTGATGAGCCGATTTCGTCGTTGGATGTTTCTATTCAGGCTCAAATTCTCAACCTTTTTTCTTCCCTGCAAAAGCAACATAATTTTACCTATGTATTCATTGGCCATGATCTTTCTGTCTTACGACATATCTCTACTCGGATAGCCATTTTCTATTTAGGAGAACTCGTTGAATTGGCCAAGACAGAAGATTTTTACACCTCACCCCTGCACCCTTACTCGGAGCTTCTTTTATCATCTATCCCTACTTTAGATCCGGAAAGAGAAAGAAAAAAGCATGCATCGATTTCCTCGCATTGCAAAACAGAAGAAGAGACATGTGCTTGTCCATTTTTTCCCAGATGTAGGTATCAACAAGAGCGCTGTCTAAAAGAAAAACCCTCTTTACAAGAAAAGAAAGAAGGGCATTTTGTATCGTGCCATATCCGCTAAAGGCAAAGGAAAATGCGTTACTATCCACTTCATTAGCAAATATTATCTAAGCTAAAGAATAACACAGGCCCGACCCACTTTTTTTTGCTCAGGCGGCTTAACCTCTACAGCCTTTACTACCTTTTTAGGAACGTATTTTACGATTTGAAAAACCTTTGTTATTTCCTCTCCGCCTATTCGCCACATATTTTCAAAAGCCTCTGTAGTTACTTTTATACACCATCCATGAAAAGGGTCCCGGATAATAACCCCGTTTGGACTAAGGTCATCCACAACAAGCCAAAAATCATGTATGGAAGGAACAACAACATGGATCGCCACAGGCCCATCTTTTTCTATAAGAGGAATGAGATCTTGTGGCCTAACGACTACAGACGTTTGAGGGAACAACTTCATGGAAATAAATAGAGTCTCTATTCCCTGATTATACAACCTATGATTCATTGCCGTTTTTATAGGAATAGTCGGATCAAAATCAAAAGCCAACATAGAAAAAACCGCCATTTGACCTTCCCCACACCTTTCTTGTTGAAATATCGAATGCCCTTCCCTTCTTTTTTTTATAAAACTCTCTATTTCCACAAAATCCATTTGCAGTCCATCTCTTTCTTCTGAATGTACAAACGGATATAACTGAACAATCTCATTATCCGGGAAAATCATATCAGGCTCTGTTATTTTAGAATTTAATGGATGACATAAAAAAAACATCCCGGGGGGCATTAAAAATGGAACATTATTTTGTTTTAGATACTCCTGAAGTAGGTTCTTTGAAAATAGGGTTTCCTCAGAAGACAACTTATACTCAATCTTCCTTCCTCCAAAAAGGGGATACCTCCTTTCATACAAAGAGTAAGGAGCCAGCCATTTATCCAAAATCCTTTTGGAATACATCGCATGAGCCTTAGTACGTTCGGGAGGCTCTTTGAGAAAATTTTGTAGTATAATCTGAATCTGTTCCTTTTTTTTCTCAAAAACCGGAATAGGACTCGGAATAGTTTCAAAAGATCTTGGAGGCAATGTTTGAATCACCTCTGCTCGAGTGGACATTACCGAAAAGTGAGAGCTTGCAAAAGAACTAGCGATGCGTGTTTGACTAGACATAGATCCATCCTTATATTTTTGGCAAACAGGGTACGACAGAATCTAAAAAAAAACAAATGAAATATAATAGAAAAAAATTTAATTAGGCTTGGTAGAAGAACTCTTCAACCTCTTCTACACCCCATTTTTTTAGAGTGTTTACACACTTTTCTAAAACCCATTCCGGAGTAGAAGCTCCAGCGCTTATACCGATACAAGAAGCTCTATCCACCCAATCTTTATCCATTTCATCCGGCCCATTAATCAAATAAGAATGAGATTGAAAAGAAAGAGCCACCTCTAACAAGCGCCTTGAATTCGAACTGGAAGGATCTCCTATAATTAAAATCAAATCGGATTGTTTTGCAATAACTTGCAGGGCTTTTTGCCTAAGAAGAGTAGCGAAACAAATGGAAGATTTTTCTAACGTTTCTAAAAAAGGAAAGATTTTTTCCAATTCTTTTACTATCTCTCTTTCTTTCTCTACATTAAAAGTCGTTTGAGTGGCATAAAAGATCTTATCCGATGAAGAAAATGGAATAGTAGAGATATCTTCCACAGAACTAATAATAAAAACAGGATGCGAAACTTCATCCCGAATACCCTGAATTTCTATATGATTCTCGTGTCCGATTAGAAGAATCTTGTACCCTTGTTTATCATAGAGCTTTACCGCTTCATGAATCTTTTTAACCAGTCCGCACGTAGCATCAATTTCTACAAGGTTTCGTTTTTTAGCCTCAAAGCGAACAGAGGGAGAAACCCCATGGGCAGAATAAACAATCGAAGACCCTTCAGGAACATCCTGTAAATCTTCTATAAAAATAGCCCCTTTTTCTTGTAAACCATGAATTACATGTCTATTATGAACGATTTTATGTTTCACATAAATAGGAGCTCCAAAAGTCTCTAAAGCCTTTTCAACCATTTGAATGGCCCGAAAAACCCCGGAACAAAAACCTCTGGGATTAGCTAACAATATCTTTTTCATTGGACAACGCGGAACCAAATAGGATCTTCCGAAGATGGCTCTCCATTATAATTAATCAAAATTTCCTCTCCCGCAAGAATCGGATGCAAAGCAATAAATTCCAGCATCCCCTCCTCTTCTCGCTTCCGATAAATAGCATTCGGACGAAAGGAGTGATTATATAAAGACCCATAACCTAAAGCTAAAGCAAAATCGTTTTCCTTCCATCCAAAAAGATAATGAAAGAAAATAGTGTTTTCTAAAGAAGGATATTGTTCTTGAGGGATCACCAAGACAGGGACTCGTTCAATAACCTCACATGGAAAAAAGTCTTGAGAAGCAAAAACCCCCCTCCCCTTTCCTAAAGTTTCTTTGATTTCAATAATACTATCAGTAAGTGTAACCATAATGAAAATAATACTTTTAAAAGTTTCAAAAAACCATTCTAAACCCTTCCCTAGAAAGATTCAACAAAAAGCATTTCGCAATAATAGGTGGATTTATTAGACTAACAATAAAAATTTGTATTGCTCTATGAAAAAAATTATTATTCCTAAAGAAGCCGATCCTAACGAAAAAAGAGTCGCTTTATTGCCTTACTTCGTGGCTAAACTCAAAAAATTGGGCTTTGAAATTCAAGTGGAAAAAGGGCTTGGCGATGCCCTGTTTTTGTCTGATGAGGAGTATCAAAAAGCCGGGGCTTCTATCGAATCCGACAGAAGAAAACTTTTGCAATCAGGGGATATTATTCTTCGAGTAAAAAAACCTCCTATGGAAGAAATTCCTTTTATCAAAAAAGGGGCCATTCATATTAGTTTTTTAGACCCTTTTAAAGAACAAATTCTAAT
>JBAXUO010000288.1:0-1504 GCA_037129625.1 Chlamydiota bacterium | reverse complement strand
GTATATTAATGGTCTTTTGGGAGTTTACGAATTAAACCAAACAGAGCTGCTCAGGGATGTTTTTGTCTGGGCTTATGAACGTTCTTGTTTGCTCTACTCTGCAACTTGCAAAACTTTAGTAGAGCCTGATCCTTTTAGGGTTCGCTATCGTATTTTCATTGCAACGACCATTGGAGAAATCGTCGAAAAAGGAATGAACAAGACCCAAGCTGTTTTGACTATTAAAGAAAAAACCAAAAACGAAGTTCCTTCTGAGGATCAAAATCGCGTTATCGAGATAGTGGAATCTGAACTCCTACATCTTCAAGAAGGGAATATAGCGCGATATCGAATACCTTTAGCAAAGTATATCGCGTGGAAACAAATCTTTGGCTAGAATGGTAACTAATTTACCATCAGTGAGTTGTGATTCTTTTGATGCGTGAAGAGCTACGACTATTCCGCAGTGAATTGCGGAATAGTCTTGACTTTTCCGCAATAGCGTGCAAAATGGTCGTATATGGATAGATATCAAAAACAAGCTATTATTCAAGATTTGCATAAGAAAATGGTTCTTTTGGCCGGCCCTCGCCAATCAGGCAAAACAACCTTGTCGAAAATGGTTGCAAAGGAATTTTCATCTTCGATCTATCTTACTTATGATCGTAAGGAAGATCGAAAAATTATATTAGAAGAAGCCTGGCTCCCTTCTACAGAACTTATTATTTTGGATGAAATTCATAAGATGCCTAAATGGAAAAATTATTTAAAAGGGATCTATGACACAAAATTAGAGCATCAAAAAATACTTGTAACCGGAAGCGCTCGATTAGAAATTTTTAATCGCGTTGGCGATTCTCTTGCCGGACGATATTTTTTGCATAGGCTCTTACCTCTTTCTCCTGCAGAATGTGAAAAAATTCATGTCGGCTATACATTAGAGCGTTTTTTATTACAAAGTGGATTCCCCGAGCCTTTTTTAGCTCAAGATTTAATCGATACGAATCGATGGAGGCGTCAGTACGTGGAGAGTCTTCTTAGCGTCGATGTTCTTGATTTTGAAAACATTCATAACTTAAATGCTATTCGTTTGGTTTTTGAGTGCTTAAGAGAAAGAGTCGGTTCTTCCGTTTCTTATACATCTATTGCAGAGGATGTCGGGATATCTCCTAATACGGTAAAAAAATATATTCAAGTTTTAGAGGCCTTATATGTGGTTTTTCGTGTAGTTCCATATGCTCGTAATATTGCTCGCAGTTTGCAAAAATCACCAAAAATTTATTTTTTTGATACCGGTTTAGTTACAGGTGATGAAGGGGTTCAGTTTGAAAATTTGGTTGCCGTGTGTTTGTTTAAGCATGTTCTTGCATCTATCGATTATCAAGCAAAAAACTATTCTCTTAATTATTTACAAACCAAAGATCATCATGAAGTCGATTTTGCCCTTGTTCAAGATAAAGTTGTTGAGAAAATGTTTGAGGTAAAACTTTCGGATCATTCTTTGGTTGAAGGGTTAAGGTATTTT
>JBAXUO010000287.1:0-1511 GCA_037129625.1 Chlamydiota bacterium | reverse complement strand
ACCCAACACACACTACAATTAGACGTAGTCATAACCTTAACAGCTTCATGCGTGATACTAGTGCCGGGCCCAAGCAGAAGACAGTTCAAAGTGGCAATAGGCAGACGCACAATATTTCCTTCGCTATCGATCCATTTCACACTACTATCATCAATCTCTAAACGTCCCCGTTCTAGATATATAAAGGGATATTTATCTTTGACTTGAGGAAGCGTATCTCTCGTTATCTTAACAAACAGCCGAAAAGAATTTTCTGAATTCTTAACTAAAAGTGGAGTCATGGAAATACACTATCGTTACACGTCGATCCCTATATTTTTTGTGTTCCCCAAATTGCAAAGGAACGTCATTCAAAATCATGACATCTCCTTTATGCTCTCCATTCAATACCTGAAATTCAAGTTTTAAAGACTTCTCAATGGCGATTTCCATAGCGTAGGTACGCGCCTCAGATTCGCTTGAAAAAATACCACGATAAATGAAGTCAGTAGGTGCGCAATTTTTACGACCCAAATATAAATCCCAAACCGGATTTTGCAAAGCGGCCGCCAAATTGATAGACATAGCAACCGGCACCTCCAAAAGGACTGCAAAAGCTGCATCTTGTAAATAATTGCGATAAGTTATTTTCGTTCCTCCTTTATTAGCCTTTTTCCCCTTAACGGTTTTTGGAATGTGTAAATTCTCCCAAGGATCTTTCTCATTATAAGAACTACCAACCATATGAAAATCACTTAACATTGGCTCGCGTTCTCCCTTAAGACGGATAAAAGAGAAAACAGTTTGGGAAAGAGTCGAGAAAATAGAAAGGAGCTCTCGTTGTTCTCCCCCAGCTCCTAAGGCACAACACAATAATCCAAGAATCCCCGATTTAGTTGGGAATTTCAGTGTGTCGCGCCGATCAAATTTAGAATCATACCCCCATGATTGTAAAGGCGCTTCTAGCCACATTAATATGTACGTAGTACTCATACGACCTTCTCTTTAATGTATCTGCTAATAGCAGTTATTAAATCATCTATATTAAAATTATTTCCTTGTTCACCAAGAGCATACTCAGACTCTTTTTTAAATAATGAACCTGACATTTTTTCTTTTTTTGCTAAGTAAGAATTAAGATACTCAATACTTGGTTGCAAAAAGCCTCCATCATCGGCTTTAACTGCTGTTTCAAATGGCACTTGAAGACGCTGACCTTGACGTACAAAAACTTTAGCGAATTCCCAGAAAGAAGCTCCTGACTGTGTTGTTTGGCGTGCACTCGGCACAGCAAGAAACAATGACTTAATAAAAGCTGTGACAACCCCTTCGAAATTGTGCCCTAAAAGAGTTTCCCATAATTGCCCCAAATCAAGGCTGATATAACGATAGTATGTGGCTGAGTTAAATTCTAAACTGCCCAAATGTGCAGCACCGGGTTCTCTTGACAGGTCATCTAATGCTGTAAAGAACTCCACTTCATTACAAACTTTGTGCGTAGAGATTGCATGAGAAAATGAAGCAGCAGCTTC
>JBAXUO010000286.1:0-1534 GCA_037129625.1 Chlamydiota bacterium | reverse complement strand
TCAAATTCGGGGTTAAAATCTTCAAAATTTAATAAAGAGACATCTCCCATTGTAAATGAGGGAATAGAAAGAAGATCTTTAGGTTGATAACTCTTGTACATTTTTTTCAGAGAATTATTTTTTAGATCTTTTTTTCGAAGGATGGGTTTTTCGTCTTTTGAATAGATTATCTGTCTAAGGCCTTCCTCTTTTGGATCTCCGACCCATTGAAAACCTAAAAAGGTAATAAAGCGATCATCTTCATTGAATTCGGTAATATGATGACAAATGGACTTCCAATTATCAGGTGAGGTCTCTTCTTCGCTGTCAAATGGGGATGTGGCGTAGAATTGGAAAACACTTTCGTCTCGAAAACTTTTCAAGCAATTTTCTAAATTTTCGGTAGAGTCGAATCTTACATTTTCTCCGTGGAGCAAACCCCAGAATAAGTTAAGATCACATTCGGCAAAGCATTTGATGGGCCAGGAAAAGAAAGTTTCTTGAGTTGAAAGATTTTTCAATTTGATTCTGTAAACGCCGGGTTCATTAAAATAGAGGTTAGGAAGATTTATAAATCCCGTTTCAGGGACAAATAATTTCCAATTAAAATTTTCTCGTAAATGATCATAACTCAAATCGATTAACGTTCCTTCCGGGGCGTTATTGGAAAGGTTTCCGAATTCATCTTCAAAGCGGACAATGACATCGAATCGTTTATTTCGAGCGACAACGGAAGGAGTTATGATACGGAGAACTTTTAAGATATTTCCTTTAACGTCTAGAGCAAAGACTTCGGGATCTTTGTAATTTCCATCGCCCTTGGGATCAATGTATAGATTGAAAAGACGTTTTCTTTGAACGTACGTTTGGCAGGTATTTCCTTTTTCCGGTTTTAGAGAAGGGGATCCGATAAAAATAGAAAAATTTTCACCTGTTTTAATTGCAGAGGGTAGGGTGAATTCAAAGGCATCGGACTCTTTGAGTGTAGGAATGAGGCTTTTTCCATTGGGTAATTTGGCCCAAATGGTATTTTCGTCTTTGGAAGAAATTTGGGGTATTTGCCAATCGAAAGGTCTTTCTTTGCTTAAGAGGTCAAATTTAATTTTAGTTCCTTTGGGGAGGTCTCCTGAGGAGGTATAAATAAAACTCCAAGTTCCTTTTTGACCGGCTATAGCATGATTAGGATGGCAAAAACAAATCGAACGACGCATGAAACCCTCAACTCTTTAATAGTGAATGTCAGAATTCTGCCAAAAAAAAGGATTGTTTGGCAAGCTATTACGGGTTTGGCTTCATATACTTGTTTGATTGGGGGATTTTTGAGTCAAAAAAACATTGTACACAAAGAAAAAGTAACACTTAAAGAGTCCTTTTAAACATTTTTTTATTTCTTGAGGTTTAGGATCTCTTTGTTTAAAATTCTTATGTTTTTTAATTTTAAAAGGAGATTTTCTTATGTCAGTTGTTTTTAATGCCCAGCATCAATTGAAATCCCATTTTCTATTTGGCACCAAGACATGGCCATATAAAACTAAAAAAGATTTAGATGAAAAGA
>JBAXUO010000285.1:0-1544 GCA_037129625.1 Chlamydiota bacterium | reverse complement strand
CTGTGGGGCGCTTGCCGGCGCGTGCTGGGGAATGGATGCAATACCTGAACGGTGGGTTCGCGATCTGGTGGATTATCCCCGCATCAGCTCCATTGCCTATGAACTTGCGGGGGCTGGGGAGGAATAATGAGCAGACCTGTAGGATGGCATCATACCGAAGAAACAAAGAAAAAGATAAGTGAACGTCACAAGGGTAAAGTAGTTTCAGAAGAAACGCGCCAGAAACTGAGCGCTTTGAATAAGGGTAAAAAACAAGCTCCTGAGGTTACTGAAAAAATTCGTGCAGCAAACACTGGGAAAAAACGGTCGCCAGAATTCCGCAAACGATTAAGCGAGCGTAGTAAGGGTCATAAGAAATCGAAAGAAACCTTGAGAAAAATGAGCGAAGCGCAAAAAGGAAAAAAACAATCGAAAGAAACGATTGAAAAAAGAGTTGCTCAATTTAAAGGTGAAAAGCACTGGGCATGGAAAGGGGGAGACATCACCAAAAAATGTGAAGAGTGCGGTAAAGAGTTTACTATCGAACATTATCGGGAAGATGAGGCAAGGTTTTGTTCACAATCTTGTCGTGGAAAATGGATGGTAAAATTCTCTGTAGGAACCAAGAGCCCTCATTGGCAGGGTGGGGGTGTTACTAAAAAATGTGAGGAGTGCGGTAAAGAGTTTATTGTGGGGAAATATCGGAAAAATGAGGCAAGGTTTTGTTGTCATACTTGTAAAGGAGTCTGGATGTCAAAAAACCTTATTGGGGAGAATAACCCCTCCTATGGTAAATTATATCCTCACTCAGAGGAATGGAAAAAAGAAATGAGTAATCGTATCATGGGAGAGGGAAACCCTCGATGGAAAGGTGGGCCACTTACAAAGATATGTGAAGAATGCGGTGAAGAATTCAATATATCGGGCGCGAGAAAAATTAGCAAAGTTTTGTTCTTCGAAATGTAAAGGAATTTGGATGTCAAAAACCTTTATTGGAGAGAATAATCCAAGTTGGACAGGTGGATCTAAAGTCTATTGTGAGAAATGGAATGCAGATTTCCGTAGAAGAATCCGTGCTTTTTTTGATAATCAATGTGCAGAATGTGGTACTCCCCAAAATGAGAAATTGTTGCACTGTCACCACGTATACTATGACAAAAAAGCGTGTTGCAGCGTAAATGAAAATGGAGAATATTGTTCCAATTTAGGAATTAAGGATAATCCCCATCCGTTTGAGATTATCGGAGATCCTAATAAATTCATTGCGCTATGTCATAGTTGTCATGCAAAAAGTAGTGCAAAGAAAAAACGAGAAGAGTGGGCAAGGTACTTTGAGGGGATAATCAATAATTATTATCGCGGTAAATCGTATTTTACGAAAGAAGAATATGAAAAATTGAGGTAATCGATCCTTTTGTTCACACTTCAAACAACATAGGAAGATGTATTCGATTAAAATTACTGTCAAAAGAGTATTTTAAAATCTCACGAACCCTTCAGTTCAACGAGTTTGAGCGCCCGCCCTTTCTCGCAGATGTCGGGGGCGTTCCCGAGTACGTCCGCAA
>JBAXUO010000284.1:0-1581 GCA_037129625.1 Chlamydiota bacterium | reverse complement strand
AGTTGTCTCCAGGATAGACAACGTATGTATCAAATACGAGAAATCTTTCCTGGAACTTGATCTCGCCAAATGACCTTGGCTACCGCTAACTATTTTTCTAGCACTATTTGCCAAATGCGTTTTACCAGCGCAAATCCAAGCTTTTGTCCTCATATTTTTTGAGATAATCTCCGAAAAGAGCTGTCATTTCAGCAGAATTGTTCGACAAAACCTCAAATTTGAAGGCATTTTTGGGATAAATCACCGTAAGTGTCAAATCGTTAAGGTATTTTTTGAGGAGTTTTAGGTTGCTTACGGCGTGGTTTTTGGCTTTGAGAAGTGTCAAATTTACCAGCGCATTTGTGAGGAAAACAAGGAATAGATAACCTTTTACGACGTTGGCATTCCAGTGCCTCATAGGTCGTGTCTCCGCCCCTTCCTTCATGTCCCGGATAAGTTTCTCAGTTTTGTCACGATCTTTGTAGAGCATTAGTGCCTCTACAGGCGTCATATCTTTGGACGATTCTAAGACGAAAAAACCTTCAATGCCAGTGATAAATGGATTAACGATCTTGTCCAATGTCTTTTGTAAGCACCCCTTGGTAACAATCCAACCCTCGGATGATACTAACGGCGTGAATTCTTTTCCTTTTTTCACTTTTTTGAGAAGAACTGCGTTTTTTTCTATATGCCGTTGCAGTTTTGAGTCCTTAAAATTCATCTGCTCTTGTTTTTTCTTCGGAGAGAAAAAAATA
The DNA here is from genome assembly GCA_037129625.1 of Chlamydiota bacterium. Classification (GTDB taxonomy): domain Bacteria; phylum Chlamydiota; class Chlamydiia; order Chlamydiales; family SM23-39; genus JBAXUO01. The sequence goes on along the minus strand of JBAXUO010000284.1, from coordinate 847 downwards.
TAGTTGAACTCCAAGCCTTTTTGCCATTTGGCACAGTAATAGGTTTGATCCCCGATTTTTACCTCTATTAATTTCTTTTCCTTCTTCTGTTCCTGATATTGCCTGATGAAGACCTTGTAAGCACTTCTATTTTTCGGTTTGAGGGTCAGATAATGAAAATCTAGGGAACGGATTTTCTTCTTGTTCTTTACGGTGTTGCCACCGCAGTCAAAAATCAAAACGCTGTCTTTTTCCAGAATGTGGGAACATAGACGGATCATTGAGTTCATATGTTCTTTGTCCACCACATTTCCATTCTGGATGGTGAGTGCAGTCGGCATCTTGTTTTCTCCGACGCATATTCCATATGTGATTTGAAGTTTGCCTGGTCGGTGGTCCCTAGAATATCCTAATTTTCCCATCGAGCATTCCTTTCCGAGAAAATAACTGGAACTAAAATCAATATTTTGGTTTTTAGTGATGAGTTCGTAGTGTTTTGCCCATTTCTGGTAATTTGCCATAATTGCTGGCAATTTTGTGCCAATGTTTTCCAAGGTACGGTTGAGAGTTCTATCTGCGATGGGCTTTGATGCCTTTAGGCGTAAAAATAGCTCTGTGGATGTGAACTCCCCAAGACGCGTTATGGAAAGGCATTTGCCCAGTCGATTGTAAACAAGAAGTTTGGCGGATGGAATAAAACTTTTGGCTTTCCCCTCAATACCAGCAAAAATCTCTTGGAAAAAATTGAATTCGGCATCAGCTTTTTCAATTATCACTAGATTACCTATAGAGAAGGTTACGTTTTGCCTCATGTTTATCACCAATAAAAATGAGCAGGCGTACCTTCTTTATACTTCAAGTGGCGAGG
>JBAXUO010000283.1:0-1588 GCA_037129625.1 Chlamydiota bacterium | reverse complement strand
CTCCGGATTCTCCATTAAAGTCCGCCATTTTCATAAAATATCTATTTAGTCTAACCCCTTCAATAATAATTTGCGCGTGATTTCCACAGCACCCTTTGTAGCAAATTAAAGTAACTGCCCATTTAGAATGATACAACAATACTCTGTCATCTATGCGGCTATGTTTATGGACAAAGGGGAGTTCAAATATTGGATAAACAATAGAACCAATTTGCTCTGCTGCAATAACAAGCCCAGAAGCTGCAGCCAAATAAGTAGAAAATCTTGTGGAAAATTGATAATAAAAATGACTTGTCCAATAGACCAAAGCACTTGATGCTATAGCTCCTAAGGTGAATAGTATATCATTTCGTCTATGTACAGTTATCATTCTGAACTCGATTTTGTTTTCAGAAAAAAGCTTGTAGAAGTACTAGAAACTATTGGCTTATGACATACAGATTGAATTCCAAAACATTCTGGAAATTCTTTCTTTACAGCTTTGGATGACTTCGAATCAAGCTCTGATTCTTCAATTGTTAATTGCTTTAGACTAAACCAAATAAGATAAGGGACGGTTACAACACCCATAAATTTTAAACCCAGGTTGATATATGAATCTGCCTTACAAAAAAAAGAGGCTGGATCAATAACACAAAACTCTTTCGTATAGAAAGAACCACCCATAAAGGCTAAAGATGCTAGACTCGCAGCTAAGGCAACATCAGCGATTCTTAAGACTTTTTTAAGCGTTTGTTGAACTGCTTTGTCGATAATTTTTGCGCCAAATATAAAAGCTCCTATTCTTGCACCCGCGGCGCCACCTAGTTGAGCTCCGGAAATAGCGCCAGGTATTCCACCTGTTAAAAACCCTATCGATCCTCCTACGCCTCCGCCTAAAAGTGTACTTCCACCTATAGCAATACTCATATTTCCTCCTTTGATTTAATCTGCATAAAATATTAACGAAGTGTAGTTAATAGGACTGGCACTAATTTTGTAAACACAAAATTGGACAAAATGAAAAGTTTTTTCTAAAGATTTTAGTTGTGGAGCTTTTCTTTGACATCCTGAATGAGAATATTCATTTGCTCTTTACACTTTTTTAATCCCTCTTCGACAGTAGCAAAATCTTTTTCATGGGCTTCAAAATAGATTTTGATTTTTGGTTCTGTTCCTGAGGGACGAATGACGACTTTTCCTTTATTTTGAAGATGAAAAAGAAGGACATTTGAGATCGGTAGAGATAGGGGAAATTCCTTCTTTGTAAGGAAATCGTATCCCCTTTGTTTCTGATAGTCTTCTATGGACAGGACATCTAGGCCGCCTAATTGAAGAGGGGGATTTTTTCTCCATTTTTCCATAAGAGAGTCGAGTTGTTTTTTTCCTTCCATTCCTTCGGGTAGGGATATAGAGAGTGTTTCTTCTAGAAAGATTCCAAATTTTTCATATAGAAAATATAGAAGATCGATGAGAGTTTGGTTTTTTAATTTTCTAGATAAAGCGGCCTCGGCGAGACTTAAAACTTCAGCAGCATCAGATCCATCTGTAGCAACAATCTCTGGTGTGTAGCCTAATTCTTTGCAAGTTTTAATAAATCCTGCATTCA
>JBAXUO010000282.1:0-1599 GCA_037129625.1 Chlamydiota bacterium | reverse complement strand
GAGGAAACATTGGTTTTGCTGGAACAAGCAAAAGAACATTGGAAGGATACCAATTGGCTTTTGGAAGGAAGACGGTACAGTGCTTGTTTGCATTCTTGTCATCAGACATTGGAAAAGCTTTTGAAAGCCGCGATAGTAGAATTTAAAGATAAGATACCGCCCAAAGGACATCAATTGGAAAGTTTAGCCAGAGAAACATCTTTAAAAATGCCTTTGGAATGGCATGAGGAGCTTGCCGAAATTACTAGACATTTTTGGAGAGTAAGATATCCGGATATGCGGAGAGCAGTTTATACAAAAAGAGAAAAAGTAATGCCAACTTATGAAAAAACTAGGGAGATTTATTTATGGTTACTAAAAAAAATATCCAAATAGATTTAAAAATATATTTAAAGAAAGTAAAAGCGGTAATTCCTTTGGAAAAAGCTTATTTAGTTGGTTCTTATGCCAATGGGAGTGCTAATAAGGAAAGTGATGTGGATTTACTATTATTATCTAAAAGTTTTTCCAAAATGGAAATGGATGAAAGGTTGAAATTGCTTTATAGGAAAACTGTTGGGTTAGATTTTGATTTGCATATTCAAGCGGTAACCCCTGAAGAATATAGGGGAGCAAGCCGGTTGATTGCTTTGGGTGTAATGAGGGAAGGAAAAAAGATTTTGTTGAAAACTTGATAAGACTATAGGGTGGATGGTAAAATAATAACAAGTTGAAAGTTGTCCGCCAAAGGCGGATCCGCGACGGGAGGAAAAGTTGAGGAGAGAGGGGAAAGTAGGGCGAGAAGGGAGAGGAGGTAAAGCAGAATGGTTACATGGCTAAATGACTACATGGTTAGGTGAACTACCGGATGGGAAAAAGGCAACACTGAAGGATTGAAGAAACTGAAGGCACTGAAAATTTTTTGTGAAATATTATAGAATATGTTATAATTTTTTAGCCACATCTATTATTATATTGATAGATAATATTAATAGAGATGCGGCACGAGGGCTTGCTATTCGGAAATGCTATGTTATTTTATTTCCGAACGAGCCCTAAGTATGGCAAACGGAATAACGATCACGAAAACTGAATACAATGTTTTAATAGAGAAGATGGAGCGGTTGGAAAAGGCCGTGAAGTTTTTAGCGTCCAAAATGGAGGAGATTTTACCGGTTCGGGAGGGGAGTGATTTGTGGTGGGAAAGGGAAAATGAAAAAGCGATAAAATCCATAAAAGAAGGAAAAGGAATTTTAATAAAGAGCGAAGAAGAATTGAGAAATTTTCTGGAAATATGAATTTAGTATTTTCTCCGAGAAGCAAAAAACAACTGGATAAACTTCCTTTGGTAATCCGTAAAAAGGCGTATAAGCAATTTGTTTTTTTATCTTCAAATCCAAATTATCCTTCACTTCATGCGAAAAAAATGTCCGGAAGTGATATTTATGAAGGTCGTATCGATTATCATTATCGTTTTACCTACACAAGTAATGAGGAACAGATATTAATTTTAATGGTTGGAGTGCATGATGCGGGGTTGGGAAAAAAGTAGCCCGCCTACGGCGAGGTAAAAAAAACACTTGACAAAACTATAGGGTGGGGATATAATGTATTGAGATA
>JBAXUO010000281.1:0-1602 GCA_037129625.1 Chlamydiota bacterium | reverse complement strand
TTCCATTGATGCATGTGAAAAGATCACCTTGAAATAAAATTTTTCCAATGATCCCGCAACAGATAATCGACGAAATCCTGAATCTTGATATTACTGAGGTCATTGGACGTTATATTAAACTTACACGTAAAGGAACAAATTATCAGGGATCCTGTCCCTTTCATCAGGAAAAAACACCTTCGTTCAGCGTATCACTCTCCAAGGGCATCTATAAGTGTTTTGGCTGCGGTAAATCAGGAAATGCGATCGGGTTTGTGATGGAGTTCAAGAAGACTGATTTCATTACTGCCGTTAAGGCCATCGCCGGTGATCACAACATCATCCTTCCACAGGAAGAAAACTCCAAAGATGCTCTCAAGGATCATGGAATCCTCAAACCCACAAAAATGAAGGTTGTGAATATGTTAAGTGGCTCGAAGTCGAACCTAAAAAACTAGATGAAGTCTGTCCAAAATGCGGTGCTCAACTTATTCTCCAATTAACCAGATTTGGTAAAAAGATGAAAAAATGCTCGACGAATGGATGGGATAAAGATACCAAAAAAGCAACTGGCTGCGATTATGTCGAGTGGATCAATGGAACCAAAGTTCCCCTTGATGAAAATTGTCCTGAATGCAATGAGAAATTGGTTCTGTTTACGACAGCCAATGGCAAACGGATGAAAAAATGCAGTACTGCAGGCTGGGATCCGGCAACCAAATCCCCCACCGGTTGCACTTATGTTTACTGGCTCAAACCAGGGGAATTGGAAACTCCTCCCGAAGGATAAAAAGTTTATTTCTTAATCACTAATCTCTTTATTTTCGGGTATAGTTTCGGTGGGTTTTATTTCCTCTTCTTTAGGATCTTCCTTCTCTTCCCTATTTTCGTTTTCCTTTTCTTCTTTTTGCTTTTCTATTTCCGGTAATTTTTCCTCGTCGTGTTTAAAAACGTCCAGTCTTTCTTTGATATTTTGAATGATATTTTCAAAATTACTATGCTTTTCCTCATTGGGTATTTCAGATGAAGGGGTGGCTGTTTTTTCTTCTTTTTCACTATTTTCGATTTTAGTAATAGTCGGCTTTACTTTTTCCGGAGTGATTTTAATTTCATTTTGAGAATTTTTCAGTGGAACTTTGTTTTCTGCCGGTTTTCCCAGCATAATATTTGCAATTTTTTCGCTGATTGTCCGTATTGGGAAAAAGAGAGAGGTATTTTTTTGAGCAGTAGAAGTACCAACGAGAAGAAAAATTAAAAAGACAGCAACAGCAAAGGCTCTATAATATTGATATCTTATTTTGGGTAAATATGGAAACCAGTGTCTTGGTGTTTCTTTTTCAGGAAGACGATAAGAAAGGCTTTCCCAGTTATTGGTTATCTCCTCCTCGGATATATTTATGGAAGAATAAATATTTTTCCATTTGGCAATTATTTTAGAATCATCATTATACATACTGATTAATTATAAACTGATAAAACTTTTTAATTTTTCCAGTATTCTTTTGGTACGGACTCTTAAGGCGCCTTCGTTTACACCGGTAATTTTAGCAATTTCCGTATAAGGAAGGTCCTCGAAAAATCTAAAAATAATAATCTGGCGTTCGATCTCTTTTAATTTTACTA
>JBAXUO010000280.1:0-1607 GCA_037129625.1 Chlamydiota bacterium | reverse complement strand
ATTCTGGTTATGAACACCTTTTCTTTTTTGCTACTTTTTTCTTTTGTTGACATCTTAGTTTTTTGTTGATAAAGCAGATTTCCAAACACCTTTTCTCTTTTTCATGCTGCATATTCGTACCAATCAAATGGAGTTTTGCGGTCAAGACTTTGATGAGAACGGCGGTTATTGTAGTAATAGAGGAATTTTTTTAATCCTTTGAAAAGGACCTTGCCATCTTCTGCAGGACTCAAGTAAATATACTCTTGTTTAATTGTTCTCCAAAGTCTTTCAATCCAAATATTATCCAGGCATCGGCCTTTCCCATCCATGCTGATTGTAATCTCTTGTTTTTTAAGATATTCCGTCCAACCTTCACACGTAAATTGAGAACCTTGATCGGAGTTTACGATTTCTGGTTTTCCAAAATCTGCAATCGCTTTTTGAAGCACTTTAAGGCTATTTGCGGCATCCAAGGAGTTGGACAAACCCCAACCAACAACATACCGGCTATACACGTCAATTATGGCCGTCAGATAGAGAAATCCCCGTTTCATTGGGATGTAAGTGATATCCGTGCACCACACCTGGTTCGAATGGGTAAACTCAAGATGACGAAGTTTGTACGAATGAATATATTTGGCCAATCCCAGTTTGCTCAGATTCCTTTTCGGATAGATCGCCATTACACCCATCTTGCGCAGCAGCCTTCTTATCCGTTTGGGACCCACTATAAAGCCCAAAAGAACAAGGAAATCAACCATTCCTTCGACCCCTTTTGTGGGATGCTCCAGGAATTCTGCATCCATCTGGCGCATCATCTGAAGGTTTTCCGGCTTCTCTCCAACAAGTTGATAATGCAAGCAGCTTCGGCTCAATCCCAGCAGCAAGCATTGCCTACGCTCGCTGATGTCAGATCGTGGGACCACTATTTTTTTGAGGGCCGCATGATCCCCAGTTGTTCTGAGGCCCTCCTGCAAAAATCCACATCGATCTCAAGACGGCCGATCTTTTCGTATAAAAACTTTTCACGTCTTGCAGCTTCCTCATCTGGAGCTCTTGTCTCGAAAATTTCTGCGCCACGCGTTAAAAACTCGCGTTTCCAGTTGGAAATCATTTGTGGATGAACCTCAAAACGCTTGGCCAAATCGCTCAGTGTCTCTAGTTCCTTGATTGCCTCAATAGCTACTTGAGCTTTAAAGGCAGCTGTGTGCTTCTTTCTACTGTTCTTCATAATGGATAAATTTAATGGTTATTATTAAACTTAACCAGTGGTCCTAATTTTAGGCAGTATTATACATGGCTATTCCATGCGACCTTTAAAAAACAAAATATTAACGCATGAAATACAATCGTTCACCTTATCTTCTTAAATGCCTGAATATACTTGTCGATGTACTCCTGTTTTGATTTTGATTTGTATTGCATCACGAACCGTGGATGTTCCAAAGCAATGATCTCTTTAAAAAAACGATACTCTTTGTTAATTGATCGTAAAAAATGTTCATTCTTTCCGGTCCCGAAGCAGTAGCAAATATCGGTTTCAATTCCGAGTTCGATTTGTTTTCGAATGTTTTCAATACTGAAATCATAAACTGCGGCGATCAATGCCTTGCTGTCGTAATAGT